>CANHCM010000010.1 GCA_947459155.1 Bacteroidota bacterium
AGTCCAACCGCAACAATAACCAGCCAGGATTTCACCAACGTGTTCTTTCAGGCAAATTTAGGCAAAGCGGATTTGATAAAAACCCAATTTTCCCCTTTCTGTGCATGTTTTTGAAAGCCATTCTTTTGGAAAAAGGCTACAGAGGCTGCGTTATCGGGCTGTACTTCGGCCATCAAGGTGTCGATTCCCAGCTCGGGCAATTGATTCAACAGGGCTCGTAAAGCTTGAGAGCCTAAACCCTTCCTCCGTGCTTCGGGCAACAGGAGAATGCCAATCCATGCCCTTCGCTGCTCAAAGTCGGCTTCGAACAGGTCAATAAACCCAAGGCCCTCTGTTTCGTTGGGCGGGCAGATGACCCATCGGAATTGGGCGTGCTTTTCGAGGTTGTGTTCCGACAACAGAAAGGCGTACAATTCATCTTCGGTGAAGCCTTGGTCATCGCCATAGCGACTGCTTTCTGCATCGAGTTCGATGGCTTTGAGTAAAGGCCAATCGGAAGGCCTGAGCGGACGTAGGTTTACGAACATAAAAAAGCCCGGTGAAGATAGCGTTTTCACCGGGCGAGTATTTTGAGAACCTGAATTATACCTTCACCGTTCTAAGGGCATGCAACTTAATTTTCTGGTAAAGATCGTTTTGCTCGAGTGGCTTGGTGACAAAATCGTTCATGCCTGATTCCAATACTTTTTTCTTCGTTTCAGGGAAGGCATCAGCGGTAAGGGCGATGATGGGAATATCGGGATTGCGGACTTTGTTCGTTCGGTCGCGGATAAACTCGGTGGCTTCGTAGCCACTCATCACAGGCATTTGAAGATCCATGAGAACCAGGGCATAATCGTTCATTTTGAGCATGTCGACGGCTTTGAGACCATCGTCGGCAAAATCGACTTTGATGTTCCACAGCTCGAGTACCTGATTGGCCACGAACTGGTTCATGGGATTGTCTTCCACCAAAAGCACAGGCATTCCTTCAAAGTCGCGTTTCTCCAGCAGTTCGGCGATCATCTCGTCGGCTGTTTGGGCGGCTTCAGTAACGCCTTTTTTAAGTGGCAAACGAACGGTAAACGTAGTTCCTTTACCCACTTCTGAGTCGAGTGAAATTTCCCCGTTTTGCATGGTCACCAGCTGTCGCGTGATGGCCAGTCCGAGACCGGTTCCTCCGAACCTCCGGGTAATGTCGGTGTAAGCTTGGGTGTAGGATTCGAAGACGCTGGCCAGCTTTTCCTTTGGAATTCCGATTCCGGTGTCGGAAACATTAAACTCCAGCAGGATGTCATCGCCTTTATCTTCCAAAAGATTGATATTCAGCGTTACAGTGCCTTCTTTTGTGAATTTGATGGCATTGCTCAATAAATTCAGAAGGATCTGATTGAGTCGGAATGGATCGCCAACAACAAATTGGGGAATTCGTTCGTCGACTCTGAATTTGAGTCCGATGCCCTTTTCCTCTGCCTTAAACACAAAGGTTTTACGGATCTCCTGAACTTTGAGTTGAAGGTCGAAGTTGATGTTTTCGAACTCCATTTTACCCGATTCGATTTTCGAGAAATCGAGAATGTCGTTTATGATGACCAGAAGATTGTCGGCCGAATACTTAATAGACCTTACATTTTCCAGTTGTTTTTCGTTGAGGCTTTCTTTGAGCAAAAGTTCTGAAAGTCCAATGATGGCATTCATCGGCGTTCGAATCTCGTGGCTCATGTTGGAAAGAAACTCCGACTTTGCCTTGGCAGTGCGTTCTGCTTCAATCTTCGATTGGAGAATGGTCCATTCGTCTTTTTTGCGTTTGGTCACATCCTGACCGTACACGGCCACTCCATTTACTTTTCCGTTGGCTCCTTGAATGGGATTCATCAGGAAATCGTAGTAGGTACGTCGATCTTCGGCTTCACCAAATTCCTCCATGAGTTGAACGTCTTGTTCACCGGAGAGGGCGCGTTGAAAGGCTGCGGTAATTCTTGCCCGATCCACTTCGAAAATGAAGTTTTCAGCCGCAGGCCGGCCAAGGCAAGGCTCAGTGCCATAGATTTGTTGAATGGCCAGTTTAAACGCGGTGTTGAAAGCTGAATAATTCAACTGATGATCCACAGAGAAGATCAAGGCATTGGTACTTTCAAGGATGGCACTCAGCTTCAGGTTGTTTTCCTTCAGCGCCTTTTCTGCAAAGGCTTTCTGAAGTTCCACTTCTCTTAAGCGCATGCCTGCCCGAACGATACGATTGATGTTTTCGGGGTTGACTTCGGCTTTGGGGAAATAATCAAATGCCCCGGCCTTCATCATTTCAACGGCGATTTTCTCGTCGCCCTGTGAAGTCATCACCGCGATTGGCGCGGTAACCTTCATTTCCTTGAACCGCTTTAGCAATGCGAGACCATCTGTACCGGGCAGTTGGTAGTCGAGAAAAATACAATCGTATTCCATCGACTGGATTTTCACCATGGCGTCATCGGCATGAATAGCCAGGGAAAGGAGGGCATCGATTCCAGATTTTTTCAATGCCCGTTCAAAAGACATAGCATCGATTTCATCGTCGTCGACCAGTAGTATTCGGATTGTATTGTTTTGTAGCATGATTCTCATTTTTCCGCACTAACAAGCGGAGTGATGGTTTGTGAGTGTGTGCCTTTACGGCAGTTTGCAGGTAGAGTTTCAACAAATTACTCCGGATACTCACATAGTGTCCAGTAGTTTTTCAGGATAGAAACTGCACTTACAAAATTCTCCATTGAGAGTGGTTTCAGGATGTATCCAGCAACGTTTAGGTTGTAGGCGTCTACCTTGTCTTTGTCTTCATTGGAGGTGGTCATTACAAAAACACTAAGGTTTTTGAGCGCCGGATCCCTACGGAGTTCGTGCAGAAATTCAATGCCGCCCATACGGGGCATGTTCAAATCGAGTAGAATGATTCTGGGCAGCGGTATTGGCCCCTTTTCAGTTTCTCCACGCAGCAAGGCCAGGGCTTCAATGCCATTACCGGCATGGAAAATCGGATTGCTCAGGTTATTTTTCTGAAATGCCCGTTTTACGTTCATCACATCGACTTCATCGTCTTCGACCAATAAAATGTTGATGGTTTTCTCGCTCATGTTGGTTAAAATTTATGGGTGTTTTGTTGCTTATGCTTCTTTCGGGAGTGTGAAGTAAAAGGCGGAACCTTTACCTACTTCGCTTTCAATCCAAACCCTGCCTCCTTTTTCTTCGACGATCTTCTTCACAATGGCCAAACCTACTCCGGTACTTTCTACCGTATCGCGGGCTTGAAGCGTTTGGAAAATCACGAATACCTTTTCGTAGAATTCTGGTGGTATGCCCGGACCATTGTCGACAACGCCAAACTGGTATTCTTTACCCAAATCTTTTCCGGTAACCTGAATCTGCGGCTGCGGGTTACTATTGTATTTGATGGCATTGCTGATAAAATTGGAAAATACCTGATCCAACGCAATCTTTTCGGCCTGAATTACCGGCAAGTTTGAATCGATTTCAACCGTGAAGTGCTCTGGTGGAGCCAGATTCGAAACAATGTCCTGCACGAACGATTGCACATCAATAGCTACATTTTCGCTTTTCACACGACCGGCTCGCGAGTACTGCAGAATTCCATTGATGAGGGCTTCCATGCGGTGAATTCTTCCACGAAGTAATTCAAAATTGCGTTGAGTATCTCCTTCGAGCTTGCCGACCAAATCTTCTTCAATCCATTGAGAAAGGTTGTTGATGGCACGCAATGGAGCCTTTAAATCGTGCGAAACGATGTAGGCAAACTGATCCAACTCTTTGTTGATTTTCTCCAGATTTTCGGCATAATCCTGCAAAGCCGTTTGATGCTCCACCCGCTCAGAAACGTCGCGGGAGTTAACCACAATTCCCTGAATAGCCGGCTCGTTGAGTTGATTGTTACCGATGGCTTCGAGGTAAACCCAACGGTTATCGGCCGACTTAAACCGAAACACAATAGGCAAGTCTTCCCGTCCATTCAACACCTCAATGAATGCCGACTGAACAGGCTCAAGGTCATCGGGGTGCAAGAATTGAAATACATTTTTACCAATTACCTCCTCAGGTTTATAGCCAAACTGCCTGTAAAACGATGCACTTTCGTAGATGATGGAGCCATCAGCACCTAAAATGGTCGTTATATCGGAGGCGTTATGTACCAGTGTACGGAAGCGTTTTTCGCTGGTTTGAAGCGCCTGTTCGGCATTGATGGTATCGGTGATGTCGGTAATGAGCCCTTGATGATGGGTAGCCTCGCCAACAGCGTTTTTCTCTACAGTAGTCCGGTCTTCAACCCAACGGATGGCACCACTTGCCGTTACAATGCGATACCGCTGAACGTAAGATGTCTGACCCAGTTCACTGAACTGACTCAGCTCCTCGAGAACCCTTGCCAAATCATCTTTGTAGATGATATCGGCATAATTGATTCGCTCTGAGAGAAAATCATCAATGTCAAATCCAAACTGAGAAACATTTCCGGAAACATACTCGACCGGCCAGTTTTCTGAAATCCGCCAGCGGAATAAAATAGTCGGGCTATTCTCGATGATCACGCTGGCCAGGCGGGCACGCTCTTCAAGCAGCTTTCGCTCTGTTACATCCTGTAATGTACCCGAAAGCCGGCAGAGGTTACCCTTGCTATTGAATTCGTTTTTGACTTTCCAATGTAAGTACACCACATTGCCCTCATTGTCTCTAACCCTGAAATCCATACTCACGTCTTCCTGATTTGCCATAGCCTTTGCCCAAAGCTGGTCGATGGCCGGAATATCGTCGCGAACAACACGCCGGCGAAGTCGCCGGATGAGATTGGCGTCGAAAGAAAGTTCTTCAGTAGTTAATCCAAGCAATTCGGCGCTTTGGTCGGTAAACTGACTAAAGCCGTTCACAAAGTCAATTTCAAACGACCCCATTCTGGAAATTCGCTGCGCATCGAGCAATTCCGCATTTCGTTGCTCAAGTTCAGTAGTCCGCTCAGTAACTTTTGCTTCAAGCGACTGGTTGATAGCACTCAGCTGTTGATTCGACTTGAACAATTCATTCGAGCTCAGCTCAAGGGTGCGCTCAACTTGCGTATAATCGTTCTCGTAGGCTAAATACGCATCATCAACCGCCTTCAGAAATGCCGCAAAACGGTCATCATTCTGAATCTCCTCCGGGATAAACTTCGCAATTTGTCGCTTGAGTAAACGGTGCATGTAAACCTCGGTTATCAAAGTTCGCAAATTGTAGTGATGGTCATTGTTTGATTGTGAAGCTCACAAGAGGCGTTCTCCGAAAAGGGAGAGATTTCTCCGTAAGAATAGAATCCGGTGAGGGCATAGTCACTTCCGAGTGTTTCCCGAACGCCTTCCACTTCCTCCTCCACCATTTGCTTTAGCACCAATTTTCGGCCTACGCAGCTGATGAGAATGGCCAGGCTTTGGTGATTGCTCTGAGGCTTTCGAATCAATTCTGAAGCCTTCACTGCCCCCTGAATAAGTCGGTCGGTATTGGCCTTCATCAAACGAACAAAGGAGCCTTCGGGCAAATCGCCGGCAAACGTGATGCTCTGGTCTTGCTCGTTCACCGCAAGTATTGTCCTTACCACGGGCTGCTCATCCACGGCGGTGCGTAAACTGAGTGGAAATAATAGGCCCGAAGCTGGCAAACCACTCGCCTGATCGCCCAAAAAGGACTTGTAAAGTTCTAAGGCCGGCTGACCGTCGATTTCGAAAAGCACATTATTTTCGCTGCGGGTAACCTTGCGGTCAATACCAAACGAGTCCCAGCCTCCGAAAGAACCATAGGAAACATCAAGTCTATCGCCATAAAAACCAATGGCGCAAACCGCATGCGACTGAATTCCACTATCGCCCAATAAAGTATATGTCGATTGAAAATCAGCTCCATCTCCGGCCAAACCTCCTGTTACGGAAACGCCCGGCGGAAGCTGCTTGCGCATTCCCTTTACCAGCTGCGAACCGTTAACCTGCAATCCTTCAGAAAGCACAAATACGTGCTTAAGTCCTTTCGTCTCTAATTGAGCAATGAGTTCAGAAGCCGCCTGTTCGCTCTCTTGAGGCTGATTCACGCGGGTAAACACAAAGGCGATTTGCGAATGCTCTAACTGAACAGCCGTGGCTACAACCGAATCGTCGAGCACTTGAGTATCGATGATTTCGCCCGATGTTGAACACCCAACAAGCAGTGCATTGGGGTAGCGTTCCTTCAGAGATGGAAGAAAGGTGGCTTGTTTGAATTGGCCGGAACTTCCAAAAACAAAAACGAGTTGTGGATGAATTTCCGCTTGAGGTTTTAGCAGTCGCCAAGAGGCGTTTTGCCAAACAGATTGTTCAATGATCATTGCGGGGTAGATTTAGTTTCGATATCTGATCAAATTAGACATCGGAATTTACGCCGCCTAAGTGGTTTAGTTATAACAGAATGCTGAGTGTTCTTACCCAGATTTCAACAAATAAAAAATCCTTTCATTTTCCGCAAACACATGCCCTACTGAAGAAAAACGACCGAAGAAACCGACTATAAATGTGGAAATCAGCTTCAGTTTCTTCAGTTTTTCTTACATCCACTACCGCTTTACGGTAATACTTCCGGCCTTCTCTACTGCATTTCCATTTAAATCGCGGGCCTTCATGACGTAGAAGTAAACTCCATCAGGAGAAGGGTTTCCATTTACAAATCCATCCCAAACACCTTGTGGATCGGTGTAGGTAAACACCTGATTTCCCCAACGATTAAAAATGGTGAAACTGAGATCCTGAATGCCCTTCAGCGTGGGCCTAAAGCTATCGTTAAAGCCATCCCCGTTAGGGGTAAATGAATTCGGAATGGCAACCGAAAGAACACCCGAAGCCACCGTAATGGTCCGCGTGAATTCGTTACTACACCCTTCGTTATTCGTACAAACCAGGCGTAAGGTATAAACGCCTTCCTCAGTTAAACTGAAGGGCGTATTATCATCGACTAGGCCTTCTTCATTGTTCAAAAACCAAACGCAATTGTCGGAATTTATGCTCGATGAAATGGCTGTAACCGTTAATGGTGCAATGCCATCGGTGGTGCTCAAATCAAAATTAGCTGTAACGGCATTCGATACAAAGGTGATGGTATCGGTGGCCGTATTGCAAGTTGTTGCCGTTAGAATGTAGGTTCCGGGCTGGGTTATGGTGATGGCTTCAGAATTTTCTCCGGTCGACCACGAAAAGGTCCCGTTTCCGGAAGCCCCTAAAATCACAGGCTCAAACGCACAAGATTCCACAGGAGCGGCATTCACAATTTCGGCCACTGCAGCCGGTTGCTCGTTGAGCGTTACCTGTACCGGACTGCTGTAGCAATCAATACCGGCCACCGAAACCACAAACACATCGGGCAAAGCCGACTCGGTTGGTGTAAAGGTTAATCCGGCTTGCAAAGCATTGTTCAAGTCGGCATCATCAAACCAAAGCACCGGAAATGCAGAAACAGCGGTGAGCTGCGGTAAGGCTTCACCCTCACAATAAGAAACTGAAGACAGGGATTGCGGAGCCGCCGGAATAGGCGTCACCGTTAGCGTTACTGTTGCAGGCTCGCTCACGCAACCCGGAAAACCCTGCGTAATGTAAAGCACGGTCGACTGGTCGACGGTCAGGTTGTAGGCTGTTCCGGTGTTGATTTCCTGAGTTAAGGCTGCATCGGCATACCAGCTTACCTCAGCGCCGGGCAAAACCTCAGCCGTAAATGTAGTATTCTCGCCTTCGCACAATTCGGTCTCACCGCTTACTGATGGCGCTACCACTTCGCTAAGGATTGGAAACGACTGCTCAAGGCTCGCCTCACACAAACCACTGCCCACTGCGTAAGTCAGGGTAACGATTCCGCTTAGGCCTGCTGCAGAAAAAGTACTTCCACTCACCCCCGAGCCTGACCATGTGCCGCCCGGAGTGCCAGTGATCCATGCATTTAAGTCAATCGGACTTTGAGGATTGCACAACAATACCGGTGCCTCCCAAGAGGCATTGCCGGCTTCGTTAACGGTAATGGCTTGTTCACTTGAAGACTCGCAGGCCGGAGGACCAACCGTGTAGGTGATCGAGACTAAGCCTGACAAACCGGCTGGATTGAAAAACCCGTTGCTCACTCCTTCGCCCGACCAGGTTCCTCCGGGCGTTCCGGTAACCAGTGCATTCAGGTTGATGGGAGCGGCGTTCGAGCAAAGCGGAGCGGGAACGGTCCAGTTTGAAGAGGGAACACCCGAACCCGCAGGAATTGCACAACCAACATTGGTATAGGTAGCCTGACCATTGTCGCTGAACTCAACACGGGCGCCGTTCCCCGCAGCACTTTGTCCGGTTTCGTTTACCAGCAAAGCACGGTCGTAAGTCGTCTGATCGCTGCAATTGGCAGGACTGGTAAATGACATGCTCAGTGTTCTGGTGCCGGTACCGAAGTTGGCAAAGTTTCCCGAAGCATTATTTCCACAGTGAAACAAGGCGTAGACCTGCTCGCTTAATCCGGCAAAACTGAAGGTGGTTGGATCGAAAGAAATGCTGGTAAACAAATAAACCGTGCTAAAAGGCGGAATGATGCCGGCCGGAGGCTCGAGAAAACTCCCACAGGAAGTAATGGTTTGGTTGATGGCTGCCACTTTCGCCTGCGATGAGGCGTTCAAACAGACACCACTCCATGGGTTGTTTGGAAAGGTGGCTTGTAAATCGGCGGCATTTAAAGGCGAAGGACCGGTTTCGAAGATGATAAATTCGTTTAAGCCTTCCTGCTGGCCAGAGCCACAGGCATCAACGTAAATGGAACGTATCTCAAAACAGGTGCTCACCTGCGCCTTGGCGGGTGAAAGACAAAAGGTAATTCCAACAAGGAGTGAGACAAAAAATCGAAGCATCAAAACTGAATAAGGAGGGCGAATTTAACGGAATGATTCTTTCGACTGGCAGTCGGGCGGATATTTCACGTAGAAATAAGTTGGGCGTAGACAAAGATTAACACCGCAGGTTTTGAAGCCTATAGCAGACTTGCCAAATCACCTTAGGAAATCCCAATTCTTGTATGGTGGCATGCCGGCAGATTCTATATTTGCACATGCAGGAAACCATTCTGATTCTTGATTTTGGTTCACAATACACTCAACTCATTGCCAGGAGAATACGCGAACTAAATGTATATTGTGAAATCCATCCATACAACAATTACAAAAAGCCAGGACCCGAAATAAAGGGCATTGTATTATCGGGAAGCCCGCACTCGGTGAAAGAAGTCGGAGCCCCTGAGTTCGATCTTGCCTCTTACATGGGAAAACTCCCGATTCTGGGCGTATGCTATGGAGCACAATATATGGCCGACCGCCTCGGTGGCGAGGTGGCGCGCTCTCAAATCAGAGAATACGGACGAAGTTTCTTGCTGCCCCGTGCCGAAAGCCGACTGCTGAAAAACATCCCAACCCATTCGCAAGTGTGGATGTCGCACGGAGATTCGATTTTACAAGTTCCGAAAGGCTTTCGCGTTTCTGCCGGAACAGAAGATATTCCCGTAGCCGCCTATGAACACAAGGAATGGCCGGTTTACGGTATTCAGTTTCACCCGGAAGTGACACACTCCGTGGATGGTAGCACGCTCATCAGCAACTTTGTACTCGACATTTGCGGTTGTGGTGGAAGCTGGACACCCGACTCCTTCATTCAAAGCACCATCGATTCGCTACGGAACACCATTGGAAAAGAGCGCGTTGTTTTAGGCTTGAGCGGCGGCGTTGACTCTTCAGTGGCCGCATTGTTGCTTCATGAAGCCATTGGTAATCAGCTGTTTTGCATTTTTGTCGACAACGGCTTGCTCCGCAAGGATGAATACGCACAAGTACTTCACGACTACATGGAAATGGGATTGCAGATCCATGGTGTGAGCGCCGGGAAACGTTTCCTTGATGCCCTGCGCGGTGTAGAAGACCCCGAGCAGAAGCGAAAAATCATCGGGCGCACATTTATTGAAGTTTTTGAGGAAGAAGCCCATAAAATCGAGGATGTGGCATGGCTCGGTCAAGGCACCATTTACCCCGACGTGATTGAGTCGGTGTCGGTAAAAGGTCCATCGGCCACCATTAAATCGCACCACAATGTTGGTGGTCTGCCCGATTTTATGAAGCTTAAAATTGTAGAACCGCTGCGTTCTCTTTTCAAAGATGAGGTACGAAAAGTGGGGAAGGCGCTGGGCTTAAAGCCGGGAATCCTGAACCGACATCCGTTTCCGGGGCCTGGTTTGGCTATTCGGATTCTGGGAGCCATTGATGAAGAAAAAGTCCGCATTCTTCAGGAAGCAGATGCGATTTTTATTGAGAACCTTAAATCGTCGGGGCAGTATGCTCATGTGTGGCAGGCCGGAGCCATCTTTTTGCCGGTAAGAAGTGTTGGGGTGATGGGCGATGAGCGCTCGTACGAGCATGTCATCTGCCTGCGCGCAGTAACCTCGCACGACGGCATGACGGCCGATTTTTCTCACTTGCCGCACGAATTGCTGGCGAAGATCTCGTCGGAAATCATCAATAAAGTGAAAGGAATTAACCGTGTGGTGTACGACATCAGCTCCAAGCCACCCGCTACAATCGAATGGGAATGATGCGCGCGCTGCTCTTATTTGGCCTCCTGCTTTACGCTGAAGCTTTTCAGGCGCAAAGCGACACCTCAAAAGTGTACGATTACCAAGGAATTTCGGTAAAGTATATTGTCATTGAGAAAGGGAAAACCATGTATTCGCTTTCCCGGGAAAACCGGGTGAGCCAGGATTCACTGCTCTTGCTGAACCCTGAGCTTTCTCAAGGGCTGAAGACGGGCATGAAGGTGAGAATTCCTGTTAAAACGGCTTTACCCAAATTAGAACCCGTGCAATCGTCGGTTACAAAAGGAAAAAGTGCCATCACCCATGAGGTTCAAAAGGGAGAAACCTTGTTTAGCATCAGTAAGAAATATGGATTAACAACCGAGGAATTGTTGATGCAAAACCCTGATGCGCAGTCAGGACTAAAAACCGGAAGCAAGCTGTTTATTTATCCAAAACCTCCGGAAAAACCGGCGAAGCCCGGAACGGCCGATGCACCTGAAAAAGGCACAGCCACTCCGGTAGATCCCAATCAGCCGGTTTCAGAAGTCAATACAGAACCAAAGGCTGTTCCTTGTAAAACAACAGCAGAAGCGCCGGGAAAGCGAAAAGTGAAGGTGTCGATGCTCCTTCCACTCTTCACCAATTCGGGCGAAGAAATGCCGGCAAAGGCGAAGATTGGACTGGAGTTTTTCAGTGGAGCCCGCCTGGCCCTCGACTCGCTTAAAAAAGTCGGTTATTCGATGGAAGTCAACGTCTTCGACACGCAGGCCGACTCCATGGAGATCCAGCGCATCTTGAAGAAAAAGGAACTTTTAGAAAGCGATGTGGTCATCGGCCCACTGTACGCATCCGATTTTAGGCAAGTTGCTGCGCTGGCTAAAGAAAAGGGTATCTGGGCGGTTTCGCCTTTTTCGCAAAGCGATGCCATCATCCTCGACAATCCCTTTGCCTTCAAAATTACACCCGATCAGGAAACCCAAATTAAAGAGCTAAGCCGCTTCCTGATTAAGGAAAAGAAAAATGCACGGTTCGTTCTCATTCGAAATGCCAATGCAAAAGATGCGGAGCTTTGCGACTGGGTTGCAGAAGTCTTTCGAACCGAAGCCGATACAAACGATAAACGCTTTCGGGAAGTGAATTTCTCCGGCGTTTCCGATTTGGTAGAAGGTCTGAGCGAAGCCCAGGAGAACGTCCTCATTTTCCCGACCACTGTTCAGGTGCAGGTTATTGATGTGGCCGCCCGGCTCAATTCAGCCCGTCTCGGAAAGCGTATAACACTGGTTGGCCTCAACGAATGGAATCAGTTTGAGAACATCGAATACGATCACCTCAACAACCTGAACTTCACCTATGCCAGTGCGGTGCTTACCGATTTTCAATCGGGAGCTTCGAAGCGTTTTCAGCATCAATACCGCGAGGAGTTCAAAGGAGAACCCGGGCTTTATGCCTTCCACGGTTTCGATGCCCTCCAGTTTTTTGTGAAAACCATCAGTCATTACGGCAAACCCGAAGCGACCTGCATGCCATCCTTCCCTGCCATGAAAGGCTTCAATTCGTGCTACCAGTTCAGACCCATTGAAAAAGGCAGCGGACTTGAAAACCGGTTCGTGAACGTGATCAGGCTCGACGATTTTGAACACCGTAGATTGAATACTCCATGACCGCCAACGAAATTGCCGGAGCTTTTCAATCGCTCCAACAAGAAATCATCGAAGGCCTTGAGCTGGCCGAGGGTGGTAAAAAATTCCATTTCGACCATTGGGAGCGCCCCGAAGGCGGAGGGGGCCGAAGTGCAGTGCTGAGTCAGGGCGCAATTCTCGAAAAGGGAGGTGTTAACTTCTCCGCCGTTGAAGGCCCATTGCATCCGAATGTTGCGAAATCGCTGGGTGTAGAAGCACATCACTTTTTTGCAACCGGTGTTTCTATTGTGCTCCACCCACACAATCCATTGGTGCCGATTATTCACATGAACGTTCGCTATTTCGAGACGGAAGGCGGAATGTACTGGTTTGGGGGAGGCATCGATTTAACGCCCCATTATATAAAGGAAGAGCAGGCCGTTTTCTTCCACGGGAAGCTCAAAGAAACCTGCGATCGCTTCGACCCTCATTTTTATCCGCGATTTAAAGCCTGGGCCGACGATTACTTCTACATCAAGCATCGGGAGGAAACACGTGGAATTGGAGGAATCTTCTTCGACCGCTTAAACGAAAAAGAAACGGGTTACACCAAGAGCCATCTTCAGGAATTTGTATTTGCGGTAGGAAGAACTTTTCTTCCCATCTACACCCATTTCATGAAGGAACTTGCAAGCCTGCCCTTCACTGAAGCGCAAAAGCAGTGGCAGCTGATTCGTCGCGGGCGTTATGTGGAGTTCAATCTGGTTTATGACCGCGGTACACGCTTCGGTTTAGATACCGGAGGACGAATAGAGTCAATCCTTATGAGCCTACCGGCACTGGCCTCGTGGGAATACAACCACATTCCAAGCCCGAACAGTGAGGAAGCAAAAACCCTCAGTTTACTGAGGAAGGGTATCGACTGGATAAGCGAATAAGCGCTACGGCTGCGCCTTGATGGCCTTAGTTTACCGTAAATCGTTCAACTCAAAACCCGGGAACTCCGTTTTTCGGTAGGTGAAAAATCCGTTCTCGGTTGTTTCGTTTACAGCGAACTTCTTGATTTCGTAGGTGTATAGGTTGCCATTATTGCCTTGTATTTCCGACTTGATGATTTGGTTGGCCAACTTATCAATATAAATACGAATGATGCTGTAGTCTTTCGACTTTGGATTGATTGGGTAAAGCTCGATAAGATGCGCCACCTTCGACCCTACCTTGGTTTCTTTGATGTACTTGTTCTTGAAACCCTTTTCGTACATGGTAAAAATGTTTTTGGGGTTGATGGCATCTTCGCCCTCTGTTGGATTCGAAACCTCGATTTCCTTGTCGGCCCGAAGCACTTTCCAAACCGTTTTCCCATCGCTGATCAATAACTGATCGCCCATATCGAGTCGATAGCTATCGCCTTTCAGCCAAAGCTTCCAGTTTTGAACCTTATTAATCTTCCGGTCTTTGTTGACCAATGAATAAGAAAACTCAGCTCGAATGGCGCTGTATGAGCGTGTTTTCGCACTGAGTTTATCGAGAATTTGCTTTGCCTTTTTGTCCTGCTGCGCCTCTAATTGTGGCATAACAAGAAGCATGGACAATACTATGAAGAGGAAATTTTTCATGGCTCAAAGTTCGGAATCAGAACCTTTCAAAAACTGTTCCAGTGAAACAGAATCTTTAATCAATACTTTTCGGGCTTTACTTCCTTCGAAAGGCCCGATAACACCGGCTTTTTCGAGCTGATCGATGATTCGACCGGCGCGGTTATAGCCCAATTTCAACTTACGCTGAAGCAAAGAGGCCGATCCTTGCTGATGGGTAACCACAATATGTGCAGCTTCATCGAACATCGAATCGCGCTCTCCGATGTCGAAATCCTCTTCAATGTCGGCGTTTTCATCGATGTACTCTGGAAGAATAAAGGCCGAAGGATAGCCCCGTTGGTTGCCGATGAACTCACAAATCCTTTCTACTTCGGGAGTATCTACGAAAGGACACTGCAAGCGAATCAGGTCGCTACCCGTTGAGAACAGCAAGTCGCCTCGCCCAATTAACTGGTCGGCACCTCCCGAATCGAGAATGGTTCGGGAGTCAATTTTTGAGGTTACCCTGAATGCAACCCTGGCCGGGAAGTTGGCTTTAATTGTACCGGTGATTATATTCACGGAAGGACGCTGAGTGGCGATGATTAAGTGAATGCCGATGGCCCTGGCGAGCTGCGCTAAACGCGCGATGGGCAATTCCACTTCCTTGCCGGCGGTCATAATCAAATCGGCAAACTCATCCACCACCAGTACAATGTAAGGCATGTAGTGGTGACCGAGTTTCGGATTGAGTTTACGGCTCAGGAACTTGGCATTATACTCCTTGATGTTACGCACCATGGCCATTTTCAGGAGCTCATAACGCTGATCCATCAACACACAGAGCGAATTGAGGGTATATACTACCTTTTTCACATCGGTAATGATGGCTTCTTCGTTGTTGGGAAGCTTAGCCAGGAAATGCCGCTCAATCTTGTTGAAGAGCGTGAGTTCAACTTTTTTAGGGTCGACCAGTACAAACTTAATTTGTGATGGATGCTTCTTGTACAGGAGCGAAACAAGGATGGCATTCAAGCCCACCGACTTACCCTGACCCGTAGCTCCGGCCATGAGCAAGTGAGGCATCTTGGCCAAATCGGCAACAAAATTCTCGTTGGAGATGGTTTTCCCAAGTGCCACTGGCAGATCCATCGAAGTGTTCGCAAACTTTTCGCTGGTGATGAGGGTTTTCATGGCCACCACTTCCGGGTGCTGGTTGGGAACCTCAATTCCAATGGTGCCTTTTCCGGGCATTGGGGCAATAATCCGGATTCCTAAAGCAGAAAGACTAAGGGCTATGTCATCTTCCAGATTCTTAATCTTAGAAATGCGCACACCGGCAGCGGGAATAATCTCATACAGCGTAACCGTTGGTCCAATGCTGGCGCTGATTTTGGCAATTTCGATTCCGTAACTTTTCAGCGTATCGATAATGCGGTTGGAATTGGCTTCCAGTTCGGCTTTGTCGACCTTAGCTTTGTTGGAGCCATGGTTCTCGAGAAGCTCCGATTCCGGGAAAACATAGCTCGACAAATCGAGTGTAGGGTCGTATTCTCCGAGGTCAAATTCTTGATTTTCAGCCAGTACCTCGGTTAAATTCATGCGTGCCTTCTCCTCTTCCGTAAGCCCTTCGACACCGTTTTCGGTAGAGTCGACAAAGGTGAGCGGATTTGAGGCCTCTAATGGAATTTCAGGCTCGTCGAGGAGCTCAGGCATGTTGATTTCAAGGGTAGGTGCAGAACCCTGACCAGCTAAGGACGCTGAACGTGTGTCCTTTTCGGTGCGAACAGTAAACTCAAAAGCCGATGGGTCGATGGCTTCATCTTCTTCGAGTGGCTCGTCATCAAGTTCTTCGTCATCATCGCCTGCAACGGCACTCGCCGCTGATGCCTGATGCAAGGGTTGATTGCCGGCAACCACAGCAGCGGCTCCGGGTGAGGTTTCAGTTGCTCTCGGTTTCCGTTCAGGAAGGCGAAACTGAAAATCGAAGCCCAACATCAAAAACAGAATCAGCGAGAAAGAGAGAATCAACACCACACCACCCACACCGGCAATACTCTTCAGGTAAGTGTACAAATGGAAACCAAAACCACCGTAAACCAAATCGTTATCGGTGAAAAGGGTGGTCGATACCGAAACGAAAATCAGTGTGAATAAGGAGTACAGGAAGGTTTTGCGTAATGGAAGAAGGCTTACTGAGAAAAACCACTTAAACCCCAGTAAAAAAAAGAAGAATGGGATGAGAAAAGAGGCAACCCCAAACCATTGGTGGAAAAACACATAGGCAAACAAGGCGCCGAATTCGCCCATGCTGTTATTCACCTCATTCACCCGATCGGAGATGAGCTCAAACCAGGAGTGTTGGCTCACCGTGGCGAAGTCGCTACGCCAGTTGAACAAATGCGAAACGAAGGCGAAGCAGAGGAAAACCGAGAAGAGAATCAGAAATAGCCCGGCGATTCTTTGGTTTCGCTCGTTGAACAGCGACTCTCCAAGTGCAGCAAGCCTTCCGCCACTCTGCTGGTTTTCGCCTGCATCAGCGTCGGATGATTGGGAAGTTTTGGGCTTGTTTGATTTTGCAGCCATGATTGGATTTCGGTCTGATCAGAACGTACAAAATTCGTTCGCCGTATCCATAAAAAAAGCCTTCATCGTGAAGGCTTTTCTACAGGTTTATCAACAGTATTTTTTTCGAACAAAAACCCGGAAAACCGGAATTTTCGGCACTGCTCATGCAAGGCTAAGCAGACAGTTCCAGCATGCCTTACTACTGGCCTCCAAAGGCCTTGCGAAGTTCCTCCTGGGTCATGAACTTATAATCAGAGGGCACATCAAAAAGCTTATCCTCAACAGCTTGCCTGGTAACTGCCGAAGCGGTGAACATCATATCAATGCCTTGCTGGCTGAAGGAATACTCCAGAATAAAGCCGTCGATCTTGCCCATCGGTCCGGAAACGTGCTTGTTAGAAGCCTTTATTTCGTTGGTGTACCAAACATTCATGGTAATCTTCTCCTTGGTTTCCTTAGTTTGAAAGGAGAGTATCGCTTTTTTGCAGTTAAAGCCGGCAATGGTGCGTGTGGAATCGACCAGCTTCACTTCGGTTTTCTCCATCATTTCCTTCTCCTCTTGTTCGTTTCCACCTCCTTTGATGGCGTACTTCGAACCCATCACATTCATGAGCACCACCGATTCTCCGGTCTTACCATTGGCAATTGAGGTGGTCGTCATTCCCATTCCGGCCTGAGTCTCCATGCGAACTTTACTGTCTTTAAAATAGCCCGTTGCCTCTTTGGGCATCATCATTTTCACTTGTGGATCGAGCGAAGCGGGCACGGTGATGCTATACACCACTTTGCCTTCAAAATCCTGCGCAAACAGGGTAAACGAACAAAGGAGTAGAGCCCAGAAAGAGAAATTTCTAATCATGTTGTGGATTATGAGGATGAATAAAAAACAATCAAAGGTATTAAAGTCGGAAAATGGAAGCCACTGAGGCTCTACTTAATTCACAACAATTAAGCGAGTGAAGGATTACCAGTAACCATGGATGCAAATTCAATAGGCTCTTCGGCCTAAGTTACCTTAATACATCAAAAGCATAACGGGAAGTCATCCACGCGTAGCGTGAAAACACCAACAGAAGCTTGCGATTGAGCGGGAGAATAGGCGATTATACATGGCTTTTATGCCCAATCAATAGTAGCCCAGGGTTTTAAGCATCGACTTGTAACTCTGCTCTTTACCGAAAATGTAGGTACTGAATTCTCCATTTTCATCGCGGTTGATGATCACATGCTTGGGTGCCGGAATGAGGCAATGCTGGATGCCTCCATAGCCGCCGAGCGACTCCTGATAGGCTCCGGTGTGGAAAAACCCGATGTAGAGCGGGTCGTTGCCAATTTCCGATTCTTCCACCTTGGGCAAAAACACCTGACTGATGTGGGCTTCGGCATTGTAGTAATCGAGGCTGTCGCAGGTGAGCCCACCCAGGTTTACACGCTTGTATTCGTGGTCCCAATGATTGATAGCCAACAAAATAAACCGCTGATTGATTCCCCAGGTGTCGGGCAAAGTGGTAATGAAGGAACTGTCGATCATGTACCAATTCTCGGTATCGTTTTGTTGCTTGAGGTCGATAATCGAGAACAAGGTGGCTCCGCTTTCGCCCACGGTAAACGAACCAAACTCGGTGAAAATATTGGGTTCTTCAACGCCTTGCTGATTGCAGAAGGTTTTGATCTGGCGGATGATCTCTTCGACCATGTATTCATAATCGAACTCAAAAGCCAGGGAGTTTCGGATAGGCAGACCACCACCAATGTTTAGGGAGTCGAGTTCAGGACAAACCTTCTTCAAATCGCAGTAAACCTGGAGGCACTTACTCAGTTCGCTCCAATAGTAAACGGTGTCTTTGATGCCCGAATTGATGAAGAAATGGAGCATCTTCAGTTCGAATCGGTCGTCGGTTTTGATTTGGGTTTCGTAAAACTGCTGAATGTCTTTGTAACGAATACCCAGTCGTGAAGAGTAAAACTCGAAGTTTGGTTCCTCTTCGGAAGCGATGCGAATACCGATTTTCGTTTTCTGCGTGAGGTGCTCCTTGTAGTAGTTGATTTCGTTTTTAGAATCGAGAATGGGCACCAGATTGGAGAAACCATCCTGAATGAGCTCTACGATAAACTCCTGATACATTGGCCTTTTATAGCCATTGCAGATGATAAACCGATCTTTCGAGAGTAGCCCTTTGGCATACAGCTCTTTGATGATGGGCATGTCGTAAGCCGAAGAGGTTTCGATGTGGGTATCGTTTTTCAATACCTCTTCAAGAACGAAAGAAAACTGTGAGCTTTTTGTGCAGTAGCAGTAGTAGTACTTTCCCTTGTAATCGGCCTTTGCCATTCCCACATTAAACATTATTTTTGCCTTCTGAATCTGCTCACTGATTTTGGGCAAATACGTGATTTTCAGCGGAGTTCCATATTGATTGATGATGTCCATCAATGGAATATCGTTAAAATAAAGCTCATCTTCCTGAACGTCAAAACCGGGTTGAGGGAATTCAAAGGTCTGGCGAATCAGGTCTATGTATTTGTTTTTCATGGAAATGGGAAACGTGGCTTTGTTTTGAAATTCGTGTTTGCAAAAGTAAGTAACTTACTTATACGAAAATCATGCAGAAGTAACTAAACCAGAATCTATGAGAAAAGCAAAGCTTGTTTTGCTCCGATCAGAACTGGGTGCAGGGACCCGCGGTGCAAGCCTCGGCGTTGATGCGCTGAAGATAGCAGCCATCGACCTCAAAAGTGATTACTTCAAACGGTACGATACTGTTGAAGTTTCTGATGAGAACTGGCTGCTCCTTGAGAAGATTAAATTCAAATATGCCAAGCGGATACGTGGCATCATTAAGATTTATGAGCGTTTGTCGAAGACCGTTTCCAAACTCTTGAGTAAAGACGTATTTCCGATCGTGATTGCGGGCGACCACAGCACTGCAGGAGGCACCATTGCCGGTATTAAGCTGGCCTTTCCTGAAGACCGCATTGGGGTAATTTGGATTGATGCCCATGCCGATTTGCATTCGCCTTACACCACTCCATCGGGCAATATTCATGGAATGCCGCTGGCAACAGCCTTGGCCGAAGACAATATCGACCAACAAAGCAACGACATCGACGATAAAACGGTGGAGCTCTGGGAAAAACTGAAAAACTCAGGGGGCATTCAACCCAAAATCGGTTACCGCGATCTCCTATATATAGGTGTGCGCGATACGGAAGCTCAGGAAGATTACCTGATGACCAAACACAACATCCGCAACATCACAACCCGTGAGCTGCGCATGAAGGGCGTTGAAGAAGTGATTCAGGAAGCCATCGCTTACCTTGATCATTGCGACAAAATCTATGTTTCGTTTGATGTCGACAGCCTCGACCCCAAAATCAGTGTTGGAACCGGAACTCCTGTGCCCAACGGCTTGCGTATTAAGGAAGCCCGTGAACTCATGGTTGGGCTTTGCGGCCATCCTAAAATATGTTGCATCGAAGTGGTTGAGATAAATCCAACGCTCGACACTGAAAACTCGATGGCAGAAACCGCATTCAAAATTCTGGAAGCTGCCACCGATGCAGCATTAAGTAAAGAATCGATATGAATCCTGAACAATGGCTTAAGGGCAAACTCAAAGAAACCCTCACGAAGCTTTACCCCAACGCCGCTGATGCCGCTCTTGTTTTTCAACCTACACGCAAAGATGTGGAGGGCGACTTTACGCTGGTTTGCTTTGGATTAACAAAGCTCTCAGGTAAAAGTCCAGCCGATACAGCCCATGAAATTGCCGAAGCCTTTCGCCAAGACAATGCGGAGGTTGCCGGTTGTTCTGTGATAAACGGATTTCTTAACATTAACTTAACTTTTCAATTTTGGGTGAACTACCTTCAGCAATTTGAAGGGAAAGTAAGTGTGTCGGATTCGAATTTAAAGCCGGTGATGATCGAATACTCATCGCCAAACACCAATAAACCTTTGCATTTAGGGCATGTGCGGAACAATCTGCTGGGTGTTTCAGTGGCCCGCATTGCCGCGGCAGCCGGAAGAAAGGTGATCAAAGTGAATTTGGTAAACGACCGCGGCATTCACATTTGTAAATCGATGCTGGCCTGGAAGCATTCCGGTAAGGGAGAAACGCCACAAAGCAGCGGATTGAAAGGTGATCACCTGGTTGGGAAATACTACGTTGAATTCGACAAAGCCTTAAAAGCACAGTCAGACCCCATTTTACAGGCAATACTCGCCGGCAATTTTTCAGCGCTCGACGAGCGGCAGGCCGAGAGAGCCTCCATCCTTTGGAACAAACTTCAGCAAAGCGAAGGCGAAAAAGCCGAGGAGCTGAAAGGAGAGCTAAAAATGTTGGCCAACGGAGCTACACCGCTCATGAAGGAAGCACAAGAGATGCTTCGCCTTTGGGAAGCCGGTGATTCCGAAACCATTGCGCTTTGGAAACAGATGAATGGCTGGGTTTACGAGGGTTTCGAGCAAACCTACCAGCGAATGGGAGTGAGTTTCGATAAGATTTACTACGAATCGAAGACCTACCTTTTGGGAAAACAACTCGTGGAGGAAGGACTTCAAAAGGGTGTTTTGTTTCGCAAGGAGGATGGCTCGGTGTGGATAGATTTGCGGAGTGAAGGCCTCGACGAGAAGCTGCTGCTGCGCTCGGATGGCACTTCTGTTTACATGACGCAGGATTTGGGCACCGCCGTGCAGCGTCATGAAGAGTTTGAGGCCGGAAACTATGTGTATGTGGTGGGCAACGAGCAGGACTATCATTTTAAGGTTCTGAAGCTTGTGCTCCTGAAGCTGGGCTATGCCTGGGCCGAGGGCTTGTACCATTTGTCGTACGGCATGGTGGATTTGCCTACCGGCAAGATGAAATCGCGTGAGGGCACTGTTGTAGATGCCGATGATTTGATGGATGAGGTAGTGGCCGAAGCCCGCAAGAAATCGGAAGAGCTGGGGAAAACCGAGATTAGCGACAGTGAAGCATTGGCCGGCTTGTATGAGCAAATTGGGATGGCCGCTTTGAAGTATTTTATTTTGAAGGTTGACCCGAAAAAGCGGATGGTATTCAACCCGGCCGAATCGATTGATATCAATGGAAATACGGGCCCGTTTATCCAGTACAGCTACGCCCGTATACAAAGTATATTACGAAAAGCGGAGGGCGTGGTGAATCCGCAGTACGATGCCCGGGCATTGCCCAACGAAAAGCAACACCGCTTGATGATTCGCACTCTGGAGCAATACTCACCCACGGTGCAGGCCGCGGCCGATGGTTACAATCCGTCTCTGGTTGCCAACTACGCTTACGATCTGGCGAAGTTGTTCAATCAGTTTTACCACGAATTCAGCATTCTGAAAGAAGAAGACCCGAATTGGGCATCGTTGCGTCTGGAATTGGCCCGTAAAACCGGAGAAACCCTCAAGGCATCGATGGCTCTGTTGGGCATTGAGATGCCGGAGCGAATGTGAGTTTTCGGGGTTTTGGGTAAAGCTTGGGTGTACCGGGATTGCGTTAGCGGTTGAGGGCAAGTCAGCCCGGGGTGGAACCCCGGATGCAGCCCGAAGACGCGACCCGCAGGGGAACGCCCAAAAAATTAAAACGCAAAAGCCTGCAATTGGGCTATCGTCCGCTCAGCACCACAAGGCCTTCGGGATTGATGTAAAAGAAACGGCCGGAGCCATCTTTAACCCGGGCAAGACCGCCCCGGAAGGGTTCAGCATCGGCATATACGGCACGTACAATCACTTTTCCATTTTGGTCGACATAGCCCCATTTTCCACGGTAATACACCGCGGCATAACCTTCGGAAAAATCGGCAACCTTGCTGTAAACTGCACTCACAACCTCGCGGCCGGTGCGGTCGATAAAACCGTAGTAATCGCCAATGCGAACAGCGGCACGACCTTCACGGAATGGACGAGCATCTTTATAGGCGGGCTGAATGACGCGGCGGCCCGAGGTATCGACGTAAGCCCAGAGTCCGCCTGAATAACGCACCGGTGCAAGGCCTTCGGAGAGCGCATCGGCATAATCCCAATCGCCCTTAACGCTCTGACGGCCATTTTTGTCGATCATGATCCAGCGGCTTCCGAGGCGAACCATGGCCCGGCCACCTTCGAAAGGTGTAATTTGATTGTACACTTCGGCAATGCGGATGTTTCCAAAATAATCTGCAAAACCCCATTTGTAGTTGGTTTCGACACCGCAATAGCCATCGCCAATAAAGCCTGTTTCCTGAAAAGTGGCGGGCATTGAGGTTTTGCCCTCCGCATTGAGTAAGCCCCATTTCCCTTTCCGTTTGAAAGGTGCCACGTCGTCGGTAAAAGCGCCAATCACCTCAAATTCAGGCTGAATCAACCAGGAGCCATCGCTGCGAAGAAGCCCCAGAAGCGGATCGAACATACCGATTGACTTGTCGGAGGCCACGGCCAGACCTTTGTAAAATGGCCGTGCGACGGTAAACCACTCTTCGATGGCGATTCGCCCTTCGGCATCGGAATAATACCAGGCCTTTTGCCCACGAACCGGAAATAAATTCGTATTGGTTTGGGCATGCGTGAAAATTGAAACCAGCGTGAATACTGCAAAAACAAGGTATTTCATAGGGTTTTAGAATTTGGCGGGCGCAGCTTTGCAAATGCTGTGCCTTGAGGGCTGCAATTTTGTAATTTCGCAGTCCTTTTCAGCAAGCGGTATTCTATATGTTTGAAAATCTTAGTGAAAAATTCGATAGGGCGTTTAAGGTCCTTAAAGGTCAGGGCAAAATTACCGAAATCAACGTGGCCGAAACGGTTAAGGAGATTCGGAAAGCTTTACTGGATGCCGACGTTAACTATAAGATTGCCAAAGATTTTACCGATAAGGTAAAGGAAAAAGCCCTGGGCGCGAATGTGCTCACGGCAGTATCGCCCGGGCAATTGCTTGTAAAAATTACCCATGATGAGCTCACCCAGCTGATGGGAGGCGATAAAAGCGAAATCAACATCAACGGGAGTCCGGCGGTTATTCTGATTGCCGGTTTGCAAGGTTCGGGAAAGACAACCTTTTCGGGGAAGCTGGCCAACTACCTCAAAACCAAGAAAAACAGGAATGTGTTGTTGGTTGCGGGCGACGTTTACCGTCCGGCCGCGATTACACAGCTTAAAGTATTGGGCGAGCAAATCGGGGTTGAAGTATTTGCCGATGAGGCGAGCAAAGATCCTGTAGGCATTGCACAAGCAGCCATCGCCCATGGAAAAGCTTCGGGCAAGCAGGTGATCATTATCGATACGGCGGGTCGTTTGGCGGTGGATGAGGAGATGATGACCGAGATTGCCAAAGTGAAGCGGGCCGTTGTGCCGCAGGAAACCCTGTTCGTGGTGGATTCTATGACCGGTCAGGATGCGGTGAACACCGCCAAAGCCTTTAACGAACGCATTGATTACGATGGTGTTGTACTCACCAAGTTAGATGGCGATACCCGCGGTGGTGCGGCCCTCACGATTCGCTCGGTGGTGAACAAGCCCATTAAGTTTGTGGGAACCGGCGAGAAGATGGAGGCCCTGGACGTGTTTTACCCCAACAGGATGGCCGACCGCATTCTCGGGATGGGCGATATCGTCTCGTTGGTTGAGCGCGCCCAGGAGAACTTCGACGAGGAGCAGGCGCGCAGACTTCAAAAGAAGCTGGCCAAAAACACCTTTAACTTTAACGACTTCTACGAACAAATCCAGCAAATCAAAAAGATGGGGAACATCAAAGATTTGATTGGAATGATTCCCGGAGCCGGAAAGGCCATGAAAGACATGGACATAGACGACGATGCCTTTAAGAGTGTAGAGG
>CANHCM010000011.1 GCA_947459155.1 Bacteroidota bacterium
ATAAAACTGATGTTGCTCACATCAACACAATTTCCAAACAGTATATTCTGAATGGAGGTAACGATGTTGGGAAGTTGACTAATCGACATGGGCCCGATAGCCTGATTCTCGATTGATTCAGCCACAACATTCATACATGTAGAAGTGACGCAA
The DNA here is from genome assembly GCA_947459155.1 of Bacteroidota bacterium. GTDB lineage: Bacteria > Bacteroidota > Bacteroidia > M30B66 > M30B66 > CAMCXT01. Next base: position 154 of record CANHCM010000011.1, read on the forward strand.
TCTGCATCATCATTGTACATCACGAGGCATACTGTGTAATTTCCCTCCACAGCATAGGTATGCTGAACTGTTCCACCAACTTGGAGAGTGTCCAGTGCTCCATCACCAAAATCCCAACAGTACAAATTCCCCCCGTTAAAGGTTGGAAGAAAAGAAATTGTATTGGGTACATTTGCCTGATGTTGCCAAAGAAACGAAACAGCACAGGAATCAGCATTGTAAATAGCATCCAAATCAACAGTATCGCAATATGTAGCTATACAATCTCCATCGGTAACTGTTAAACAAACAGAATAAGTGGGCGCGAATGAGGTATATACGTGAACAGGAGCGATTTCATTACTCGTTTGGCCATCACCAAAATCCCATTCAAATTGCGCAGAATTAAAATCACTAACCAAGCTAACATTAGAAAATGCAACCGGAAAACTCAATGAATCCTGCAAATTTACAGTAGCCTGATAGATGAATTGTGGCTGGCAATCCTGCCGCCCGACTGACGCCTGAGCTCTATTCATTGCAAATTGAGACAATTGCCTTTGAAAAGACGATGCACTTGATTGTGACACAGCATCAGTGATGAATAGCAAAGCAAATGCAAGGAGTAAAGATATGCGCATGGGGCCGATTTAAAGATTTACTTGGCGATGTTTCAATGAGATAATTATAGTGAAGAAAACGTTGCATCCTGATTTTACTTTTGATTGTTCGATGCATAAACATAGTTTCAATTACATATCCTTTACAACCTCAACAACGGTCAATTCAATCTTCCAGGTGTGAAACCAATAACTGTCAAAACAATTTCGTGGATAAGAAAAAAGACAAAGAACATCTGAGTTCATCCTGAAAGGGCCGAAACGCTTCCGACCCTTTCAGGATAAAATTATGATTCCTGTAAAAAAGGATAGCGATAATCGACCGGAGGAACAAAAGTTTCTTTGATTGTTCTTGGTGAAACCCAGCGAAGCAGATTTATCATTGAACCCGCTTTATCGTTGGTGCCAGAACCACGGGCCCCGCCAAAAGGCTGCTGTCCCACAACGGCACCTGTCGGCTTGTCGTTGATGTAAAAGTTCCCCGCTGCATTTCTAAGTGCATACGTTGCTTGATCAACAGCGTAACGGTCTTTAGAGAAAATAGAACCGGTAAGCGCATAAATAGAGGTCGAATTCACCAACTCCAAAGTGGCCTCAAATTCATCATCCTTATACACATAGATTGTGACTACCGGCCCAAACAATTCCTCACACAAGGTGACATACTGAGGATTTGTGGTAACAATCACTGTAGGCTCAATAAACCATCCTTTTGATTTATCATAACCTCCACCTGCAACGATTTTAGCATCCGAAGCATGCTTGGCTGCATCTATATATGAGGCAAGCTTATCAAATGATTTCTCATCAATTACCGCATTGATAAAGTGGTTAAACTCATCAACAGGCCCCATGCTGAAAGAAGCAAGGTCATCAATAACAAATGACTGAACGGCAGGCCATAGCGATTCAGGAATATAACAACGCGATGCTGCGGAGCACTTTTGCCCCTGATACTCAAATGCACCTCTTGAAATGGCGGTGGCTACTTCCTTGGCATCTGCAGATGGATGCGCGAGAATGAAATCCTTACCACCGGTTTCACCAACAATACGCGGATAGGTCTTGTAAGTGTGAATGTGCTCTCCGATCGTCTTCCACACATTCTGAAACACTGATGTAGATCCCGTAAAGTGAATCCCCGCAAAATCAGGGTGCGAGAAAATCACCTTGCCGGCCACAGGTCCCGGAACAAAAATGAGATTTATCACGCCGGCCGGAACTCCGGCTTCACGAAACACTTCCATCAGCACATGCGCTGCATAGATTTGAGTATCGGCAGGTTTCCAAACCACTACATTACCCATCATTGCGGCCGAGCTGGGCAAATTACCGGCAATGGCCGTAAAATTGAAAGGCGTTAATGCAAATACAAAACCTTCAAGTGGCCGTTGCTCCACACGATTCCAAATTCCGGGTGAGGAAATCGGTTGCTGGGCATAAATTTCGGTCATAAACTGAACGTTAAACCGAAGAAAATCAATGATTTCGCAAGCTGAATCAATTTCTGCCTGATAAACATTCTTGCTTTGCCCTAGCATAGTTGCCGCGTTAAGCCTCGCCCGATATGGACCAGCAATCAAATCTGCAGCCTTTAAAAAGATCGAGGCTCTATTCTCCCAACTCATTGCTTCCCATTTTTCTTTGGCTTGCAATGCCGAATCGATTGCCAATTTTACATGCGACTCATCTCCTCTTGAAAATTGCCCCAAAACATGCGCATGCTTGTGAGGCTGGCGAATGGAAATCCGTTGATCAGTAAATATCTCTTTCCCGCCAATAAACATGGGAATATCGAGCTGAGCCGCTTGCAAACGGGCCAGCATTTCCTTCAGTTCTTTTCGCTCAGGACTTCCCGGAGCATATGATTTAACCGGCTCATTATGAGCTTTTGGTACTTGAAAAAAGCCTTTTAACATGGAAAGAAGTTTTGCGCAAAATTAAGAATACACAATCAGGTTCAACGCGTGACGAATCACTGCAATATTCTTTTGAATTCAAAGATGTATTTATGTACTTTCGTATCCGGTTCAGAACTTTGAAAATGATCAGGAAAATTTCAGACTACTTCGAAAAGCAAGCCTTTGGTGTGTGCTCTTGGCTTGGCGACAAGCTCAGGATGAAGACTTCCAACATCCGGTTCTTTTTCATCTATGCCTCTTTCCTCACTTTGGGTTCGCCACTCATTGTGTATTTACATCTGGCCTTCATCCTGAAAATTAAAGAATACATTCAAAGCAGCCGAACCAGGGTGTGGGATTTGTAAGCCTTAAAAGCGTGTTTCAGCTTGCCGAACTAAAACAGCTTCGGATTGCAATTGCTCTGATTCTTTCGGTGATTCTGGGTGGTACTGTAGTTTATGTTCTGCTGGAAGGCTATACCATTTCTGAGGCCTTTTACATGACCGTGATTACTGTAGGAACAGTCGGTTTCATGGAGGTGCATCCGCTTTCGGAGGCTGGCAGATGGTTCACTGCATTGCTCATCCTTTTTAGCCTTGGTACGTTTGCCTACAGCCTTACTGCAATCACCTCAATCATTGTGGAAGGCCAATTCCAACAATATATTTCAGGATACAAAGTGAACACAGAAATCGAAAAATTAAAAAACCACGTAATTGTATGTGGATATGGCCGCAATGGAAGCCAAGCTGTAGTTAAGCTACTGGAGTTCGACGCCAAAGTGGTTATCATCGAAAAAGATGAAAAAATCTGTAAAGAACTTCTGGAAGGTAAAAAACACTTGGTGGTTCATGGCGACGCAACGGATGATTCAACACTCGTGAAAGCCAATATTCAAAATGCACGGGCATTGATATCTGCACTTGACCACGATACCCATAACGTTTTTGTGGTGCTTTCAGCCAGAAATCTCAACCCTGATTTGAATATCATTTCCAGAGCATCGTCTGAAATAAACGATTCTAAGCTACGAATAGCTGGCGCTAACCATGTAATTATGCCTGATAAAATTGGAGGCGCACACATGGCGGCAATGATTGCCCGATACGAACTACTGGAGTTTATCGATTTTCTCTCCAGCCAATCTGACGACCAAGGAGGAAAACTGGCAGAAATTCTGGTATCTGACTTTAAAGATGAGTTCCACAACAAGTCTCTAAATGAGCTGCAAATTCTTCAAAACACAGGTGTGAACATCATTGGGACTAGAAGCAAATATGGTCAAATTGAAGTCAATCCTTCTTCTCAAAAAATACTGGGTGAACAATTGCAGCTATTTGCATTAGGAACAACAATGCAATTCAACGCACTAAAAAACATCTACCTCAACAAAGCATGAAAATACTTATCACAGGAAGCAATGGTCTATTGGGACAAAAAATCGTTTATGCTTGTCTCGACAAATACAAGGTTAATGTAGAGCTCATTGCCACTGCGAGAGGAGAAAATAGGCTACTTCAAAAACAAGGTTATGAATATGCTCCGCTCGACATTACATCAAAAAAAGAGGTTTTAGAAGTTATCGAAAAGTTCAAACCCGATGTAGTCATCCACACCGCGGCAATGACCAATGTAGATGCCTGCGAAACAGACAAAGTCGGCTGCAAAGCAAATAATGTAGATGCGGTAAGCTATATTGTTGAGGCCTGTAACTCCGTAGGCGCTCATTTGGTGCATGTTTCAACCGATTTCATTTTTGATGGAGAGAGTGGGCCTTACGATGAGGAAGCTCAACCTAACCCAGTTTCCTATTACGGTTGGTCTAAGGCCGAGGCGGAAAAGATTGTTCAGCAAAATTCGAATTCCTGGGCCATACTCAGAACCATTCTGGTTTTTGGCGTAGTCGATAATGCCAGTCGATCTAACGTTGTACTTTGGGCTAAATCGGCTCTGGAAAAGGGAAGTCCGATTAAAGTCGTAGACGATCAGTTTAGAATGCCAACCCTCGCCGAAGATTTAGCCGAAGGTTGCCTTCTAGCAGCCACTCAAAAAGCAAGCGGAATCTTCAACATCAGCGGAAAAGACTACATGAACATTTATGAATTGGTCCATAGAGTGGCACGCTTTTTCAACCTCGATACCTCTATTGTTCAACGCTCCGACTCAAGCACGCTAAATCAACCTGCAAAACGCCCGCCCAGAACAGGCTTTGTTTTAGATAAATCCCGATCAGTTTTGGGTTACGAACCTCATTCTTTTGAAGAGGGTCTGGCCGTCGTAGAAAAACAATTGTTGAAATGGAAAGCTTAATGAATGGCTTCCGGTGCTTTTCCGGTGATGACATTCTGCAACCCATTATTCACTTTCTGGAAAACCTGATTTTTTGGGACCCACTGAAATCAATTGGATTTCAGACTGGAGCAGACGTTCCAATTATCGTTCTATGGCTAATTGGAGGAGCTCTTTTTTTAACGCTAAAAATGAGATTTATCAACATTCGGGGCTTTATCAAAGCCATCGAACTGGTGCGCGGAAAACACGATAAACCTCACGATAAGGGAGAAGTCAGCCATTTTCAAGCATTAAGCACTGCTCTTTCGGCAACTGTTGGATTGGGGAACATCGCAGGAGTGGCTGTGGCCATTTCTGTAGGAGGGCCGGGAGCCACGTTTTGGATGATAGTGGCCGGCTTTCTCGGTATGGCATCGAAGTTTACAGAATGCACACTCGGCCTGAAATATAGAAGACTGAATTCAAAGGGAGAAGTTTCCGGAGGTCCTATGTATTACATACCGGTGGCTTTCGAGAGAATTCACTTACCCAAAGCAGGCAAATTCATGGCTGGCTTGTTCTCCATATTATGCATAGGTGGTGCACTGGCTGGAGGAAACATGCTGCAATCAAACCAAGCCTTTGCCCAGGTGTCTGGAATGGTGCCCATGCTTCAAAGTCAAGCTCTGCTGTTCGGTCTCCTTTTGGCTATTCTCACCGGTTCAGTAATTATGGGCGGATTGAAAGGGATTGCTCGGGTTGCCGAGAAAATTGTTCCCCTGATGGCCATCATTTACGTGGGTACTGCCCTATTCATCATCTTTAGCCATGCCTCAAAAATTCCGGAAGTATTCAGCCTTATCTTGCGGGAAGCCTTTGGACAAACCGCAGTTGCAGGAGGCTTTTTAGGGGTAATGATGACCGGCTTTCGACGTGCAGCCTTCTCCTCAGAATCAGGAATAGGATCTGCCTCAATTGCACACGCCGCTGCACGAACTTCAAAACCAATTAGCGAAGGATTGGTGGCCTTATTAGAGCCTTTTATTGACACGGTTGTAATCTGCACAATGACTGCTCTCGTGATTGTATTTACAGGCCAGTACACCACCGGAAATATGGAAGGAACCATGCTTACCAGTCGGGCTTTTGGCAGCGTTATTCAATGGTTTCCTTATGTGCTGACTTTATCAGTGTTCTTGTTTGCTTTCTCCACCATGATTTCATGGTCATACTATGGACTTAAAAGTTGGCAGTTTTTGTTTGGGGCCAGTCGTTTTAGCAATGTTTCGTACAACCTGCTCTTTTTATCGTTTACTGTTTTGGGCTGCACCATGAGTTTAAAGGCCGTAACCGACCTTGGCGATATGATGATACTTTCAATGGCCATTCCTAACTTATTGGCTCTGTTTATTTTGTCTTCTGAAGTGAAACGTGATCTTCAAAACTATCTCAACGAGCGATAAATTAAAGCCTGCATTTTTTTGATTTTGTGTCTATTAGGATTTAAACGTTTATAAACGACTATAAACGTTTAAATGATAGCTCAGCCCGCAAATCGGTACTAACATTACCTACATGAAAGACTGGCTGCGACATTTCTTTACATTTTCTCCAACCGAGCAAAGAGGTATTCTCATTCTTGGATTTCTAATGATGGCAATTGGGTTCTATAAGAATATCCTTCCCGACAAACCACCAGAACCCATTGATATCACAGTCAAAGTAAATCAAAAACTGGCGGCCTTCGAGTCTGAAGTCCCACGCTTTAAATCCTATCAAAAAGGGTCACAAAAAACATTTGCTGGGATAAATAGACCCTTTAACCCCAATGTGCTGAGTAAAGAAGAATGGCAAGCAATGGGCTTTAGCGAAAAAGAGGCTGCTTCCATTCGAAAGTTTGTAGAAAAGGGTGGTCGATTCAGAAAACCCGAAGATCTAAGGAAACTTTACTGCATGAGCCCTGAACGATATGCTAAGCTGGAACCCTTCATTAAACTCGATCAGCTAGAAGACCGTTGGGCTAATTCATCCAATAGCCTTTCAAAACCCAATCAAAATGTGAGACCCCTCGAACTCAATGCGGCAGACAGCCTGAAACTTCTAAAGTTACCGGGCATTGGAGCCTACAGGGCTTCGGCAATCCTTCGATACAGAAACCGTCTTGGCGGATTTTGGTCGACCGAACAGCTGCATGAAATCAGGAGCTTACCTGATTCTATTGTTCAAAAGCTGAAGTTAGCCTGCTGGACAGATAGTCTTGCGATTAATCGTTTCAACATCAACACAGTCAGCTTCGAAGATGTACAAAATCATCCATACTTTTGGAAAGGTGTGGCAAAATCCATCGTAAATTACCGCAGTAAACACGGACCCTTCCGTTCGGCGGCCGATCTCAGTAAAATTTACGCACTGAGCGAGGAGCAAAGAAAGAAGGTGATTCACTATCTGCGATTTGAATGACTATTGAAGAAAAAACCAAAGCGGTAATCCGCGATGTGCAAGATTTCCCCAAACCCGGTATTTTGTTTAAAGACATCACTCCGATTCTCGAAAATCCTATCCTGTGTCGCGAAATAACCGAGGCGTTGGCCAAGCCATTTGCCGACGAAGAAATCCACGCAATTGTTGGAGTTGAAAGCAGAGGCTTCCTGTTTGGAATGCTGTTGGCTCAACATTTTAATGTGCCATTTATTCCGGTGCGAAAAGCCGGAAAACTTCCCTACAAAACAATTTCAACCTCCTATGAATTAGAATATGGAAAGGCGGTGATTGAGATGCATACTGATGCCATTCGGCCAGAATGGAACGTTTTAATTCACGACGATTTACTCGCTACCGGTGGAACAGCTGCAGCAGCAGCTCAACTCATCAGAATGCAAAACGCCAGAGTGAAGGGCTTTTCATTCCTTGTAGAGTTGGCTTTTCTACCAGGACGGGAAAACCTCGAAAAACACTGCGACACCGTGCATGCGTTGGTAAGTTACACTTAGTTGATGAAATTCCTCTTGTATATACTACTGGGCCTTTCCTGTGGATTCCTTAGCGGACAGACCACACAATTTGGCCTGAGCTATACCAACAGTTTCCCGGTGTATGATTTAAATGCCTCAACACCGCTAAAAAATCCATGGGCAGGAGGAATGAATGCCGTTCATGCAAATCAGCTTGACCTCAACAATGACGGCTCTAAAGACCTGCTCATTTTCGACAGAACCGGCAATAGCATTCTTACCTTCGAAAGGCAAGGAAATCCGCAGGAATGGGTCTTCAATCCGGAACTTAAAAAATCGCTGCCTCCAATTCAGGATTGGGTTGTAGTGAGAGACTTTAACCTGGATGGAAAGCCCGATATCTTTAGCTCAACATCGAATGGTATTCGTGTTTATCAAAATATGGAGTTTATTAATAATTCTCTTGTCTGGGAAATTTCCTCTCCTTTGCTATTCTCGGATTATGGCCAGTCAAACCTTAACCTCTTCGTTAGTCGAGTTGATATTCCGGGAATTGATGACATCGATAATGATGGAGACTTGGACATCCTCACTTTCTTCATTTTAGGCACTTGCGTGGAGTACCACAGAAACATGAGCATGGAGCAGTTTGGGCACGCCGATAGCTTAGTGTATCGTCTGGAAAGCAACAATTGGGGCCTATTTACTGAGAATGCCACCTCAAATAGCATTCAACTCAACGACAGTTGCGGCCGTTTTTCTGATGGTGAGCGACATTCTGGATCTACACTTTTGCCATACGACTTAGACCAGGACGGAGACAAAGACCTGATTCTTGGGGATGTCTCTTACAAGGAGGCGCTTTTCCTGATTAATCAGCCGCAAAACGGTACAGATATCATTATCAGCACCCCTTCCAATTATCCAACTTCTTGGAACACAGTAGGAATTCCGGTTTTCCCGACTTTATCGGCAGTACAAGCCAATACCGATAGCCTTCCCGACCTAATTGTCGGAGCAAATACCGATAATCAATCCAGAAATAGTGGACGCACCTTATTGAAATACGACGGTGAACCTGGGATTTTCCAGTTTACAGGCAATGAAACCCCATTCTTATGTGATGAAATGCCCGACTTCGGAAGAAACTCATTTCCGCATTTATGCGACCTCGATAACGATGGAGATCAGGATTTGCTTGTAGGCTCAGGAGGACGATTTGTTCCCTCACCTCAGCCCGATCAGGAAGGGAGCTATGTTGCCTCAATTGCCCTATTGGAGAATACAGGAAGTCAAACTGCCCCTGTTTTCCGACTCCGCCAAAACGATTTAGGCTCTCTTTCAGCCTTGAATGCACAGCATTTGGCACCGGCTTGCGCAGATCTCAACGGTGATGGCCGTAAGGATTTAATTGTAGGACTGGCGGATGGTAAATTCAGAATCTATTTTCAGAACAATGGACCTGTTCCTTTTCAATTGAATACAGCCAGCGCAATCGAACTCCAGTCGGACGCCGGCGATTTGGCAACGCCCGTATTGTACGACCTGAATGCTGATGGACTTTTCGACATTATCAGTGGTTCGCGGCAAGGGAATTTCAAGGTTTTTTATAATCAGGGAAACGTAAGTTCACCGGTCTTCCCCAATACTCCAAATATCACCGGCTGGGGAAATGCGGAAACTATTGAGGAAGGAATTAGCAATAACGGTTTAAGCTCACCGGGATTAATTACCTTAAATGGAAACACACAATTGATGAGTGGTTCAGGGCGCGGCAGTTTTTTTCTTTGGCCTAATCCTTTAAATCTTAATGACTTAGGTACTCCGGATTCTTTAGTTTCGTTTATTGATGAGGGACGAAACACGAGTGTGAGCGTGGCAGACCTGAATGCAGATGGGTTTCCAGATTTAATCTCGGGAAATGGACGTGGAGGATTAACCGCTTACCTTGGAGGAATTCCGACCTCAACAGCCGAGGTGAAGCCGAACTCAAACATCAAACTGTACCCCAATCCAACGAGCGATTATTTTAATATTCAACTTCCCAATAATCTCGTTACTCCATCACCGACCATTCTCATCAGTTCAATGACTGGTTCAACTGTTAAATCCCAAGCCTGGAATGGACAGCCTGTTAATTGTCGGGATCTTGCTCCGGGTGTTTACATCGTAACAATCCTTACATCGGAAGGCAAGATGCTTTCCACGCAGAAATTACTCAAATTCAACGAATAAGAAGTATTTACAATTGAATGTAGCTGGAAAACAAAAGGCTAACTAGGGTCTGCTGAAAATTGGTTTACTCTCCGAATGAGGTTGAATCGCCTGTTAATGCCAAGAATCAGACAGCTTGAAATACGCCTGCTAACCGGGTGTACTACCTTTCAACACCTGAAATAGACGGCCGCTATTTTCTACCAGAGCGTCTTCAAGAGACCATTCATTGGGCAGAAAAGGAACTGCATTTAAAATGCGACAAACTATTTCACATTGGCAAACACTTGTTGAACGTCATCGTCTTCCTCGATTTTCTCAACAAGCTCATCAATTTCTTCTTCCTGCTCCGCTGTAAGTTCAACGGTAGTGGTAGGAATCCGCACTAACTCGGAGCCGGAAATGTTCAGATTTCGCCGTTCCAGTTCTGTCTGCATCTTATGGTAGTCGGTAAAGGCAGTGTAGATGTAAAGCAAGCCTTCATCTTCACTAATTTCTTCAAGCCCTGCATCGATTAATTCCAGTTCCAGCTCATCTTTATCTAAGCCTTCAGCATGCACCTTAAACAGAGCCTTTCGCTCAAAAATAAAATCCAGTGAGCCTGTTTTCCCCAAAGATCCACCCGATCTGGTAAGGTACATTCGCACATTGGCCACGGTACGGGTTGGATTGTCGGTAGCGGTTTCGATGAGGATGGCCACACCATGTGGTGCATAGCCTTCATACACCACTTCCGCAAAATCGCCCGCCTCTTTTGAGGAAGCTCTTTTCACAGCAGCCTCAATGCGATCTTTGGGCATGTTTACGGATTTGGCATTCCGCATGGCGGCACGAAGTCGTGGATTTCCGTCAGGATCTGCCCCACCCTGCTTAACGGCTATGGCAATTTCCTTTCCGATACGGGTGAAGGCCTTTGCCATCTTATCGTAACGGGCAAACATCTTGTGCTTTCGCTTTTCAAAAATCCTTCCCATGGCTTGGTGATTTGGGGATTCAAAACTACACTATTCTTTGAAATTCAAAGTGGCGATGCCGGGCAAAAAAATACCCGCAATTCGCGGGTATTTGTCGGGATGGCGGGATTTGAACCCGCGACCTCTCGCCCCCCAGACGAGCACTCTAACCGGGCTGAGCCACATCCCGAATCGGGGCTGCAAACCTACAAAAATTAAAAAACCATCAAAATACCCTTCAGATTTTTTAGGTACTTTTACCACAATTGCCCCGACATGAGAAGCTTGGAGTCATGGTTGACTGAATACGGCGAAAGTCATCAAAATTCATTGAATAAAAAGATTCACTGGATTTGCGTGCCTTCGATATTGTGGAGTATTCTCACTTTGATCTCAGAGATACACATTGGATCAATACACATTGGCTGGATTGCGGTCTTTCTAGCCAGTTTTTATTACTGGAGACTGAACAAGTTGTTGGCGGTGGTATTTCTCACAACATGTGCTCTGCTTTTACTCATAAATGGATGGCTATTCGGTTTACTGAAAATCCAAGCTTGGATAGTCGCCCTCGTGGTATTCGTGCTGGCCTGGCTCGGTCAGTTTTACGGCCACTCCGTGGAAGGCAAAAAACCTTCCTTCCTGAAAGATGTTCAATTTCTACTGATCGGTCCTCTTTGGTTAATGTACCCAATCCTACGACCTTCAACTCATTGAGTAAAACATGAAAAATCTCCGTCTTTTTCTTCCCATTCTTAGTATCCTATTCTTCGTGGCTTGTAGTAAAGATGCGCCTGTACCTCCCGATGAGGAGGATGAAAATGGCACCCTTGAATTGCTTTTCGAGCCTACAATGAATGGAGCGGCATATCAACCAAATCAAATATTTGTGGGGCCTAATGGACTGAGAATGAATATAGAAACGTTTAAATTCTATCTCTCGGATATTTGGCTTTTGAACAATGGAGACAGTCTGTTGGCTTCCGATGTTGAGTTAGCCGATATGAACACTGCAGCCGGCAAAAGCATTCAATTTCGCCTCAAACCGGGCACCTACAAGGCCTTACGCTTAGGTGTTGGCGTAAGTCGGGCCCTGAATGGAACCAACGACCCAGACTTTAACGAAGCCCAGTTCAGCATCGATCATCCCCTCAGCATATACAATAACATGTACTGGACTTGGGCTACTGGCTACATCTTTTCGAAGATGGAAGGGAAGATTGACACAAGCTCATCTCAAAATCAAACACCAACCTACACCTGGTTTTACCATTCCGGAATGGACACCTTGTACACACAACGGAAGTTTGATGGCCTAAACTTCACCATAGAAAAGGGGAAAACAACCATTTTAAAGGTCGGCCTCGAGGTGAACAATGTGTTTATCAATGAAAGTGACACATTAAATATGGTTGATTCCTACTTCACACATACCACCGACAATCTACCATTAGCCCGCAGAGTAATTGAAGGTATTGGAAGAGCCATGGTAATTCAATGATAAAACCAATGCAAATTCCAATTGTATTGCTATGTCTTATATGCGCATTAACCTATTCATGCAGTAAAGATTCCGATAACAATAAAGAATCATTTCTCATCATCCAAACCCCTGAAGGCTTTCCCGAGTTTAAAGCTCCAAGCGGTGAAGAAATAAATCCGATACGATTTGCACTCGGAAAAAAGCTGTTTTTTGATACGCGGCTTTCGATAGATAATTCCATTAGCTGCGGTAGTTGCCACTTTCAGTCGAATGCATTTACCGATTCGCGGGTTTCTTCAGTGGGTGTTGATGGAGCGTTGGGTCAAAGAAATTCTCAGCCTTTGTTTAATCTCGCCTGGAGAACACGATTTTTCCGCGATGGAGGAGTGGATGATCTGGCCCTGAGTGTATTAAACCCAATCAATAATCCTCATGAAATGCGATTTAGTATTTCAGGTGTGTTGAAACGTCTGAATGAAAACCAGGCATATCAAACACTTTTTCGGCAAGCCTTTAATGATACCGCAACTGCGCAAAACACCATTCGCGCGTTGTCGGTTTTCCAACGAATGTTAATCTCAGCCAACTCACGGTACGACCAAAAATACTTGCAGAACAAACCGATAAATTTAACCGAGCAGGAGCAAAGAGGCTATGAACTGTTTTTCGGCAACAAAACCCGTTGTGCTTCCTGTCATGGAGGATTTAATTTCAGCAATGAAGAGTTTCGATGCAATGGTTTGTTTGAAAGTTACCCTGACAGCGGCCGGCAACGCATCACCTTTTTAGTCGCAGATCGGGGAAAATTCCTTGTGCCATCACTTCGGAATGTTGCGGTAACGGCACCTTACATGCACGATGGCAGTATTGAAACCCTGGAGGAAGTGATTGAACGATACAACCAGGGAGGCACTTCGTTCTTCAACAAAGACCCGCAAATTCAACCGCTTGGCTTAAGTAATGAAGAAAAAGCTGATTTAAAAGCCTTCCTGCTCACACTCACCGATAGCAGTTTTTTAAACAATCCGGCCTTTCAGGCGTACTAAAGAATAGCTCTTGGGGTGGCAAAATGGAGGACCACAGAATATAAAGGCATTGTATATTTGTAAAAAGAAATCAGGTTGGATATGTGCAGACTTGCATGGTTTTTTTCGCTGTTGATTGCTTTTGCATCCATTGGTGGTTGTAAAAAAGAAAACCCATACCCTGATTTTAACCCTACGCTATACCCACTGGAAACTCCTGTTGGATTTCCGCAAATGATCATTCCTACGAACAATCCGCTCACCAAGGAGGGCGTAGCTCTGGGAAGAAAGCTGTTTTACGAAAAGCTACTTTCGGGAAACAACACGCAATCTTGCGGAAGCTGCCACAACCAGTCACTTGCATTTTCCGACAATGGGAATCGGTTTAGCCGGGGAATTGATGGGATTGAAGGAAGCAGAAACGCTCAACCAATCATTAACCTGGGTTTTAACCTTCACTTTTTTTGGGATGGCCGTTCGCCAAGTTTGGAAATACAGGCCCTGGAGCCGGTTCCCAATCCGATTGAGATGCACCAGTCGTGGCCGGCAGCAGTGGCCAAGCTGAAGCAAAACGAAAACTACCGGAAAGAATTCTACAGTGCCTTTGGAACGGATGAGTTTGATTCGACCCATGTGGCCAAGGCCTTGGCTCAATTCATGAGAACCCTTATTTCTTCGAATTCGAGGTTAGATAAAAAACTCCGGTATGAAATTGACCTGACGCCTTCGGAATTGAATGGCCTGGTGATATTTAAAACTGAGCGGGGCGACTGCTTCCATTGTCACAATATAGATGCAGGCCGTTTGCTCACCGATAACCGCTTCCACAACAATGGTTTGGACTCTGTTTTCACCGATCCGGGCCGATATGCGGTGACCGGCAATCCGGCCGATATGGGTAAATTCCTCACCCCAACTTTAAGAAACATCGCCTTAACCGCGCCTTATATGCATGATGGACGGTTCCAAACCCTGGAAGAAGTTGTTGAACACTACAATTCGGGCGGAAAGCCATCAGCAACCGTTGACCCATTGATGAAACACGTTGGGACGGGATTGGGCCTCAGCGAGCAAGAAAAGGCCGATCTTGTAGCCTTTCTCAAAGCACTGACCGACAGTACATTTATCACCAATCCGGATTTCTCCGATCCTTTTAAATAAGGACGCTCTACCTTTTTAGCAAATGAGTATTGCCTTGACTTCTGCAAAAGACATGGTTAAAGAGAGGCATAAGGAGTATATTGATTAACCTGCCACCGAAATTTGCGCCAGCGATTGACGCCGGCAGCCCCCGAAAGCGGAGCGAATCGGGGCTAAGGCAAAAAGCGCGGTGCCCATTGATGATGCCAAATTGCAAGGAAGACTCAAATCGGGCAGGCGCCCAAAATACAGGCAACCAATGGCTCGATTCTGCTAAAGCGATTCCTCAACAATCGCTCAGCTTTTATCCGAATGAATAACTGATGCCACCCAGCACATTGAAACGCTGGGTTGGGTAGTTTAGATAGCGGAAATAACGCACGTTGAGAATGTTATTTAATTGAAGGAACATGCCCAAGCGCTTGGTGTATCTGTATTCAGCACCGAGATTAACATCAGCTAGTCCGTTTATTTTCCGAGCTTCAAGTTTAGGAGGCGCAGTTGCCGAATACAAAAACTCTCGTCCAAACTGACGATTCAACGTAAGCACTGTAGCCGAAAGCAGAATTTTATCTTTTAGATTGTATTTTCCGGTAAACGAGATCCTTAAAGATGGAACATGCCAAGCCCTTTCTTCTCCGTCGGGGGTAAATCCAAAGTAATCGACGCGACCAATCAGGCGGAGTTTTTCGTGTTGTTGCCAGGTGAGTTCTCCGTTGAATTCGAACAGTGAGGCATTGTCCCAAACCACATTCATTTTATTCCAATTCCCCAGACTTGTATCGTTCACGAAGAAATGCTGATTGGTAATCTGAACATAACTAGCCTTGAGGTTGAAGGCCAGTCGGGAGCTCACGGCACCGCGTAAACCGGCATACCAGCGGAATGGCTGCCAGGTGTTTCGCAGTTCCACGGTATTGATCAGGAAAGGATTCTCCTGAATCATATCGCGGTAGGAAATCCGGCTGTAGCGTGAGTCTGTTCCGAGGTTGAGTATGAGAATATTGCGAAACAGATGCAGATCAAAATCGAGCTCGGGAGCAAATTTAAAGTCCGATTCATCGCCTCCGGCACCTTGAATTGCGATGCTTGCAATGAGGCGCCATTTGTCTTGTTTAAACCGAATTCCGGGTCTTAGATTAAATAGAGTTACTTGAGACTCAAACGAATCGAGGGTGTTTTTGAAGTAGTTGAGGCCTCCCTTTACAAATAGGTCGTATTGCTTGTAATAAAACGATACGTTCCCCTTCATCGAAAACTGATTTTCCTGAGCACCAAAGCGATCGCTGAAATTGTAATAATTTAATCCAGCCAGATACTTGGTGGCTTGCGAATCAACCGGGTAGTTATCGTTGATTCCAGCTGAAACAGAAACCAACTGATATCGCTGACGAATATCGTCTCTTTCCAGATTAAATGCTTTATTCACATCCAATGTGTCCCATTTGGGGTCTATTGGATTGGTATTGAATCCATAGTAATGCATCACATTGCGGTCATAATCAACCGCACCAGAAAGTGTAGCCTTCTTAATGAATGATTTACCATGGAGGTTGAGTGTATTCTGACTAAACCCTGAATAACCGACTTCGGCGATTTGCCCGGCCGAAGACAAATGTCGATAGTGTACGCCAGAAGCATGTTTCTTGGAACGTGAAGTATTGTAGAATATCTCCGCGTATGGAGTGGTATAGGTACCAAAGCCTCCTTTGGCGTATCCGCGGTAAAGTTTGGTGAGCTTTTCGCCGCGCATGGTGGCTGCCTTGATCGGATCAACCTCATACACGGTGTTGATTCTTCGGCTATGCAATTCGTAGTCGATAGGAAATTTAGTTGCCCCGCTATCTGTGATGGATGGCTGTTCGGTGATCTTCTGAACATCAGGAATTTTGGGGCGATAGGCTCCAATAATATCCACATTAGAATGGCCGGGCTGGGCGATTACCACTTTGATGCCGGCTACACTAAAAACCAAGAGCAATAAACAAAGGCGTTTCATAAGGAATATCTGCCGGTTTAATTTTGTGGTTCAACTGGATTGGCCGAGGGTGGAACGGTTTCCGAAGGAGGAGTGTCGAAGAGTTTTTCGTCACGTTCATTTCCCATAGGAATACTCTCGGTTTCAGAACTTTTGATGGGTTCTGGCTTTGTTTCTTGCTGGTCAATCGCGGCCAATTTTTGAATCGCCAAATTTCTCAGCTCCTCACCTTCATGGTTGTCGATAACACTTTGTAGCGTGCGACGGGCCTGGAAAACGTTTCCAAGTTTCAGATAGTTATCCGACAACAAGATAAAGGCCTTGGCGAGCCAATAATCGTACGAAGGCATCTCATCCACCAAATCGAAAACAGCCTTTTCGCACTTCTTATAGTCGCCACTATTGTGATGCAATTGCGCGATGTAAAATCTGGACTCGGCGCCAATCTCGCTATTCACCTTTTTCAGGCGATTAAACTCTTCCATGGCTTGTTTTTCTTCACCTCTACGAAAATGACCGCGAGCAATAATCAATCGGGCTTCTTGGCGCAAATCCTCATTGGCTTTGTCGGCTTCTACCAGTTTACGTGCATACTGCTCAGCCTCTGATTCACTGCCCGATCGCTGGGCAATTCGCATGATGTTGCTTCGTGCGGTGAGGGTTTGCTCGGCGTTTTCGGCTGTATTTTCTAAATCCTTGAAATAGCGCAAAGCCTCTGTGTACTCTTCCTTTTGACGGAAGTAAATCCCCAACATCTGGTTGGCCTCTGAGGTATATTTGTTTCTGGGTCGTTGAGTAATTAGCTGATACGTCACAGCTGCACTATCAATTTGACGAAGCTTCATCTGACAGTCGGCTTTCATCCCCAAAGCTTTCAATGAAAAAATACCAGCGGGAAAATTTTTAAGGTACGCATCAAAACGGGTGATGGCTTTATTGCAATCTCCGTCCTTCAGAAATACATTTTCTGCAGCTTCCCAGGCTGTTGAGTCATAACTAGCACCAGTTAATTGCTCAAGCCCTTTCTCTTTGGCAAATTCTTGATATTCTATCACCTTTCCTTCATCGGTGTAGATTCTCTTGAGTCCAATTTGAGCATCGGTAAACTGAGGTGTTCCCGGGTATTGTTCAATCACTTCGAGGAATAGCAACTTGGCGTCCTGATCGCGGTTTTGGGTGTACCGGATTCCTGCCATTTGCAGCTTAGCCATCGGTACGTAAGAAGAAGCTTCATGATTGATTATGATTCCGTTGTAGGAGGCATAGGCTTCCTCGTAACGCCCCATATTCTCATAAGTCCGGGCAATTTCCCACTTTGCATCATCTACAAACGAAGACTGTGGAAAATCGGAGAGTAGTTGTTGATGAACCTTGATTTGTGCTTCCGACTTCCCCAAAACGGCCAAAGCCATTCCCCGTTGATAAAGTGCATAATCGGTTTCGCCAATTCGCATTGTAATGGCCTTTTCGTAGCTTTCCGCAGCTCCTGAATAGTCGCCTTTCATAAAAAAGCAATCTCCGGAACGGATAAAAGCATCTGCCGCAATTTTCTGCTCGGCAGCCGCATAACTCGCTGTATACTTTCGAAACCAGGTTAATGCATTGGAGTAATCGCGTTGCTTGAAATAAGCATAGCCCAAATTGTAATTGGCCCTGTTAAACGTCTTTTGGTTAAAGGCATTCAGCGAATAAATAAACTGTTGAAACCCTTTAACAGCCTCAGCATAATCGCCGCTCCGGTATTGGGCTTCAGCCTTCCAGTAGCTGGCAAGTCCCGCCAGTTCTTTGTTGATCGCATTTTGCAAAGACAAATCAAAATGGCGAATCGCTTCCGGATTGTTGCGGTCGTTTAGCAACTCAATGCCCCGAAAAAAAGCAACTCTTTGGTAAGCTTCCTTTAGTTTTTCGTTTTTGTTTTTAATTCTATCGAGCGACATCAACGCGGTGCGGTAGTTCCGTGTTGTCATGTAAATGTTGGCCAAAAAGGTATAAGCCTCATCCATCCTGTTGCTTTGCGGATAAGCATTGATGTAATCCTGCAAGGCCCTAACCGCCTCATCATAAGGATCATAACCCAGCTCATAAGCCAACTTCGCATAATCAAAGAGCGTTTGCTCCTTCAACAAAGTATCGAAAGAGAGTTTGGCAGCCTCGGCCCAGGCACTACGGGCAAACTTTTTATTCCCCAGTTGAAGTTGGCACCAACCCAAATGATACCAAGCATTCTGACCCAATGCATCGTCAGAACCGGCAGCTTTTTCAAAGGCAGTAACAGCCTTATCATGAGCGTTCACTTTAAAATAAGCGAATCCCAGTTGGTACTCATCCTCACGTGAACGAACCGCATTAGCTTCATCGCGGAAGCGTTCCAAATAGGGGATCGCTTCTTTGTACCGACTTGTATTGTAATAAGACTCGCCAATAAGTCGGGCGATTTCTGGTCCTCTCTTGCTTTTTGTGGTATCCAAAACAGGCTGCGCATAAGAAATCACCTGATCGTAGCGCTTTTGCAGGTAGTAAATCTGAGAGATGTAGAAAGGAACGATTCGGCCAAAAGTATCGTCGTTAGAGAGCTTTAAGAAATGCTCCAGAGCCGATTCGAAATTCCCTTGATGATACTGCACGTGGCCGTAGTAATAGGTAGCAACGGTGCTGTATTCCGAATCGAGGTCTTTAACAGCCGCAAGTTCCGCAAGGGCCCGATCGTAATTGTCGATTTTAAAATACGCATAGCCCAACTTGAAATGATACTCAGCCTGTTCCTCTTCAGTTAGAAGTTCAGGATCACTCATTTGCATCCACTCTACGGCCTTTTTGTATTTCTTGTCTCTGAAAAAGAATTTCCCCAATTGAAACCAGGCTTGCTTAACCAGCGGACTTTCGGGATGCTGGGCTACAAACTGGGTCAGTAAAAATTCTGCATCTGGATTAAAAAGCTCAACTGCGCAAAGAGCAGCGTAGTACTGGGCGGCTTTACTCACTTCTGACTGAGGAGTATTCTTCCGATCGATGAAGTTTCGAAAAGTATTCTGTGCTGCACCATACTTTTCTACATCATACAATTCAAGGCCTTCGCGATAGGAAAAATCAGGATCAAGCCAAACAGTTGACTGTTGAGCCCTTACAACTAAACTTCCTAAGCAAAGCAGAATGAAAGCCGCTAAACGCATAGATACACTTTTACAAACTGTAAAAATAGGTCGTAGGTATGCGGCAGATTTTAGGGTTAACTGAACTTATGAACGTTAGAATGTTAACGTGCATTGCATTAACCTTGATGAAAAGATGAACGCCCGCGGAGTAACCGATGCGCAACTTAGTCGATCATCCGCTCGTCGCGATTGCGCTTTTTGGCTCCTAAGTAAGTCCTAATAACCGGAATGGCCGTGATAAGAATCAGTGCAATAATGATATAACCCAAGTACTCCTCCGCTTGCGGCCAAACCTTTCCCAAATAATAGCCAATAGTAACCAGCGAGCCAACCCAAGCAAGCGCTCCGGCGATATTGGCCAGCATAAAGCGCCCAAATGGCATTTGAATAACCCCGGCCACAATGGGTGCAAAAGTTCTTACAACCGGTAAAAACCGACCTATAACAAGGGTTCGCATGCCATAACGGTTATAAAACTCTTCGGCGGTCTTGATATGACTTTTCCTGAAAAAAAAGGTGTCTTTTCGCGAGTACAAGGAACGTCCTGCTCTGGCTCCAAAATAATAGCCAAAAGCACTTCCGAGAACCGCAGTAATTAAAATGCTGGAAATAACGAGCGAAAAAGGATGGTTCAGCACGCCGGTTGCACACAGTAATCCGGCAGTAAACATCAATGAATCTCCCGGGAGAAAGAACCCGAAGAAAAGCCCGTTCTCAATAAAAACTACGCTCAAAAGAAAAATCAATCCTCCGTAACGGATAATATTTTCCGGTTGAAAAAAAACAAATGCTTCCTTAAGGGTTTCCCAAAATTCTGTCACAAAACGATGCGCTAATGCAGGTGCAAAATAGAGAATTAATTCTCAGCGGGAAGCGGTAATTGGTATAAGGTTTTCACCCAATATTCTCCCCGGTCGCGAACTCCATAGGCCGAAATTTGAACGTTTCCGTTAGAAAGTACATCTAACTTGAAAAAACCATGTTGCCGATCTTCCATAAACAAAGCCGGGTAGCGGTATCGATCGGTATAGCTTAACTTCGAACCTGAGCCACTAATAATCTGATAATTGGCTCCCACCTGAAAAAGCTGAAGATTGTGTTCATGCCCGGAGGCGTAAATAACCCGCTCATGTTTGTCGAAAACCTGTTGTACGGCCTTTCTGAATCGGCGATATCGGGGTTGAAATAAATCCTGACTTAACCAGCGGTCGAGGCCAAAAGTCTGAAACAAAGCCAGTGGCGTGTAATTCAACAAGAAGCGAAAAGGTTCTTTTCTGTGCGCATGCTTGCCATTGCTCATCAAGGGGTGATGCCCCGCCACAATGGGCACACGCCCCTGACTAAGTGCCTTAGCAATGGCACTGTCGAGCGCAGCTAAAAACAAACGTTTCTCCTCCAAATAGCTTCGATTGCCGGAACCCTTAACGGTGCGAAAAATACCTTTATGAAGCCACCACTGCGTATCGATCAAGATTAGCTGAAACACAGAATCGATAGCCAATGAAACCGGTCCTGGAAGACCCGCACTGGAAAAATAAACCTGCCCGGAATTACTAATTAAAGTGCTAGTTCTGCTAAAAGTGTCGGCCAAAGCCTTCTGACGCTGCACGGCTTGCAGGCCTTTCCCTTTGCCATTGGCCCAATCATGATTACCCGGTATCATGTAAAGCTGTCCAGGATAGGTACTAAACAACTCAAGCTGCGACTCCAAAATGCGCCGTTCTATTTTTGCCCGATTACCGGAAACCGCCGAATTACCAGCCGGGTATACATTGTCGCCCAAAAACACCACCGCCGAATTGGTCTTGTCTAAGGCCTCGTAAGCCAACAAAAACAGCACTTCTGATGGAATGGTATCTTTTCCGGTATCGCCAATTAAATACACAGAAAATAGCACCTTAGGTTCATCGGCTGCAAAAACAACGGAAGCAATCAAAGAAAACCAAGCCAGGAGCAATTTCTGCATGGCGGCAAAGGTAAAGAAAGGCATACACTCATGCCTCATCCAACTGAACGCTCCTGAATGACTATTGCCAAACGGCAATTGCAGAATCAGAATGCCCCAAAAACAATTCATAATTGAGGCTACAATCGCATCAAAAAACACCGCAATTGAAGATGATTACTCTTAGGGCGCCTGCCTGTTTAACAGAGGCAAAAGATACTGCTTCAGTTTTCAGGCACCGCGTTTTCCGCTCATACTCCTCAAAACAGAGCCGCCCTCGCGCTCCATTTCCATTCGCTTTCACTCCCACACTCGCTCTGTTTTTCCGGGGTATCCGCTCCAACCGCTGGCGCTAAAACCCACAGCTACCATCCTCTGATTAGGGGCACTCAACACTCCAAGAAAGCAAAGCTTAATGGACCATTTCGGTTTGAACAGACTGTAGATTCAGCCATCCCATAGCCTTCACCATTGGTAGATAAAGGCATGGTAAGATTTTCATGAACCAGACGTTTGTTTCTATGAACATTCCAGTAAACGCGTACATTTGAGCAGCCATGAAAAAAATTGGTGCCGACGTATTCAGAAAAATCATGTTTGGGCTCAACATGGCGGCAGTCATTGGCTTAGTGCTATCGCTGCTGGCTTTGTTAATCAGCCCCGAACACTTCTGGATGCTTGCCTTTATGGGGCTGGCCTTTCCCTTTCTGTTTGTAGTGAACATCTTGTTTCTGATGTACTGGATGGTCATCCAATGGAGGAGGGCTCTTTTTTCCGGGATTCTCGTTGTTTTTAGCTTAACCAAGGTGGGCGATTTCTATAATTTTTCCGCCCCTGCCAACCGAGAGGAAATTGTAAACATCAGAGCAGCCGACTCCTCACTGCACATCATGTCGTACAACGTTCGCTTGTTCGATTTGTACAACTGGACAAACAACAAACTCACGCGGAACAAAATCATGGATGTGATCCGAAAGGAACAGGCCGACATTCTGTGTTTTCAAGAGTTTTTCTACGACGACACACGCAGTTTTAACACCCTCGACACCTTACTTCAGATTCAACCGGCGCGCTATAAGCATATTGCACATACCGCTACTGTAAAGGAGGTAAACCATTGGGGTATAGCCACATTGAGTAGATTTCCGATTATCAACAAAGGAACCATACCGTTTCGCGACAGCACAGATAACATCTCGATTTTTTCAGACATCAAGGCCTATGGAGACACCTTTCGGGTTTATAATCTTCATTTAGAATCGGTGCGTTTCCGAAGAGAAGATTACAAAGCGCTGAAGACACTTACAGGAAACGAAGACCAGACAAACCTCGACGGACCTCAGCGCATCATTTCCAGAATGCGCAGAGCATACATCAGAAGAGCAAGGCAAACCGATGTCATCGCAGAGCACATTCAAAAGTCGCCTCATCCGGTAATTGTGTGTGGCGACTTCAACGACCCACCAAACTCATACACTTACCACCAGATTTCATCAAGCCTCCACGACGCTTTCATAGAATCAGGAGC
>CANHCM010000012.1 GCA_947459155.1 Bacteroidota bacterium
CCGCTTACTTTTTACACCCAAAAAGGAATCTGGGATTTGCCGCCCGGCTATGAGAAAGGCGCCAGTTCGCGGTTTAATCGCCAAATTGGATTGGAATGCATGAGCTGCCACAATGCCTATCCGGGCTTTGTACAAGGTTCTGAAAACAAGTATTTTAAAGTGCCCAACGGCATCGACTGTGAGCGTTGTCATGGGCCGGGGAGCATTCACGTCCGAGAGAAACAAGCCGGGAATATTGTCGATACTTCTAAATACATCGACTATACCATTGTAAATCCCGGGAAACTGCCGGTCGACCTACAGTTCGATCTTTGTCAGCGCTGCCACCTGCAAGGAAACGCCGTGCTGGCTGAAGGCAAGTCGTTCTATGATTTTAAACCGGGCATGAAGCTCAGCGACGTCATGGAAGTTTACCTACCCCGCTACAGCAACGATGAAAATCAATTCATCATGGCCTCGCATGCCGACCGCTTGAAGAAAAGCGCCTGTTTCAAGGTGATGGCTGAGCGGCATGCCGATGATAAAGGGCTGAGACCCTACAAAAATGCCCTTACATGCGTTACCTGCCACAATCCGCATGTGAGCGTAAAAAAAACGGGGCCTGAAACCTTCAACAACACCTGTAAATCGTGCCATTCATCGGCCAAGAAGCCCGAGTGTTCCGAACAACTTGCGCTTCGAAAGCAGAAAGCCGATAACTGCGTGTCGTGCCACATGCCGGTTTCGGGGTCGGTAGATATTCCCCATGTTACGGTGCACGATCATTACATCCGCAAACGGCCCGAAGTGATGAAGGAAGTAAGCGACCGTGGAACCTTCAAAGCCCTAAGTTGTATCAATAATCCATCACCCTCAACGGCCTCTCGCACCAAAGCATTTGTGCAACAGTTCGAAAAGTTTGATCCGGAAAACCGCTTGTTGCTCGACTCGGCCCTGGCCCTGTCGCGACTGCTGAAAAATGCCCCGGAGGCTCACTTTGCCTTGCTCGTGCACCTGCATTTTGCCCGCGGAGAATTTGCCGACGTAACCACCCTGGTGAATAAGCGGGGGGCTCAAACGCTGCTCAAGGAGGTGCTTACCCGAAAAAACTGGAGTAACGACGATGCCTGGACAGCTTACAGAATTGGTGAGAGCTACGTGCAGCAAGGACAAACCGCAGCCGCGCTTCCTTTCCTTCAGTTGGCCAATACCTTGGCGCCCTATCATTTCGACTTTAGCAATAAATTGGGCACAGCCTACATTGCCGCCGGGCGGATGGCCGAAGCCGAAGCCTTGTTCCTCAGGCTCACCCAGGGCAGTCCCGATTTTGCAGCCGGTTGGAACAATCTCGGTTACCTTCAAGCCCTCAAAGGCAATCTACAGCAGGCCGAACAGCATTATCGCAAGGCGCTTTTGCTCAATCCCGATTATGGGCAAGCTATCGTCAACCTGAGTGGATTGTTCATGATGCAGGGGCGGAAAACCGAAGCCTTAACCCTGGTTAATCGTTACCTAAAGCGCTTCCCGAACGACGAAACCATGCAAAACATCCTCAAACGGATTCAAGCATAACCTTCCGAAGAGGGCTCATTTGCATTGAATTTCTATTTTTGGCGCCATGCCCTCCAAACCCAAAAGCGCGGCCCGAAAGAAACGGAAGTCATCCTCCGGAGGAGCCCTAAAGAAAACCCTGATCGCACTCGCGGTTGTTTTGGCACTCAGCCTCGGTGCAGCTTCATGGTATTTCTATCAGAAGGCTTTTAGAAGCAATACTTTAAGCGAGGCCTTGCTCGATGACCCTTTCGTGTACATCCGCAATGCCGACACTTTTGACGATGTGGTGGCCCAACTTAAGTCGCGCGGACTGCTTCGCGATATTGAGTCGTTTCGCTGGCTGGCGGAGTTTCTGGAATACGACAAGCAGGTGCGCCCGGGGCGGTACCGATTGAGCAAGGGCATGAGCAACAAGGACCTTGTTTTGCTGCTTCGCTCGGGAAGGCAGGAGCCGCTGCGGATTACCTATAGAAGCATCAGAACCCTCGAAGAATTTTGCGGGAAGACGGGCGCCCTTCTTGAAGCCGACAGCGCCTCGCTGATGGAGGTGTTTAGCTCGGCCGACTTCTTCGACAAATACGGCCTCAACAGGCGAAATGCCCTTAGCCTGATTTTACCCGACACCTATGAGTTTTACTGGAATACCGGTGCGGATGACTTTGTGGATAAGATGGGCCAGTACTACCTCAAATTTTGGAATGAGGAACGCAAGGCCCTTGCTGCTTCCATGGGACTGAGTAGGGCAGAGGTTGCGGTGTTGACGTCGATTGTTCAGCAAGAATCGTCGAAACCCGACGAATGGCCTGTGATTGCCGGCGTGTATTTAAACCGGTACCGCAAAGGCATGAAGCTCCAGGCCGACCCCACCGTGGTTTTTGCGAACAACGACTTTAGCATTCGAAGGGTGAGGGCGAAACATCTTTCGGTTGATTCGCCCTATAACACTTACAAATACGCAGGTTTGCCACCCGGCCCGATTTATTTGCCTTCCAAGGCCTGCCTCGATGCAGTTTTACGTGCCGACTCTCATTCCTATTTTTACTTTTGTGCCAGACCCGATGGTTCGGGTTATCACGATTTTGCAAAAACCTTTGAAGAACACCTCCGCAACGCACGCCAATACCAAAAACGCCTAAACGAACGCGGAATATAACCAAGCTTATGACAGCAATTAAATTTGGAACCGACGGCTGGAGAGCCATCATTGCCGAAGATTTTACCGTTGAAAACGTTGCCCGTGTCACTGAGGCAACTGCCGACTGGCTGAAGAAGAATTTCTCAAACCCCTCTGTGGTGATTGGTCACGACTGTCGTTTTGCCGGCGAATTGTTTGCTGAAACGGCCGCCAAGGTGATGATTGCCAAGGGCGTGAAGGTTTACCTCGCCAAAGGTTTTGTTTCTACGCCAATGGTTTCGCTGGGCGCCCGCAACTACGAAGCCAGCCTCGGCATTGTGCTCACGGCAAGCCACAATCCGCCTTCGTACAATGGTTACAAGCTGAAAGGGCACTATGGCGGACCTCTGCTTCCCGAGAAAATTGAAGAAATCGAAGCCCTGATTCCACCTGTTTCGGCTGGTTTGCACAACAGCACATCACTTAGCAATGCCGGGGAACTGCTGCAATGGGTGCCACTTGAAGACGATTACTGCAATCATGTTGAAGCCTCTTTCGATATGGATGCCATCCGCAATTCGAGCCTCGAGCTCGCTTACGACGCCATGTACGGAGCGGGCCAGAATGTCATCCGCAGGTTACTGCCCGAAACCACTTTACTGCATTGCGATTACAACCCTTCTTTTGATGGTCAGGCTCCGGAGCCCATTGCCCGTAATCTCACAGAGTTTGCGGAAATGATACGCATTGCCGAGAATATCGATTGCGGACTGGCTACCGATGGCGATGCCGACCGCATTGGTTTGTTCGATTCCAAAGGGAATTTCGTGGATTCGCACCACATTATTCTGCTGCTCATCCATTACCTGAAGAAGTACAAAGGTTTTGATGGAAAAGTATGTACAGCCTTCTCCTCATCGGTGAAGGTGCAGAAGCTGTGTAACCATTACGGCCTGGAGCTCGAAACGGTGAAGATCGGCTTCAAATACATTGCCGGTATTATGATCAAGGAAGATGTGTTGCTGGGCGGTGAGGAGTCGGGCGGTATTGCCATCAAAGGACATATTCCTGAGCGCGATGGGATTTGGATGGGACTCGTAATTTGGGAATTCATGGCCAAGTCGGGGAAAACACTCGAGGAACTCATTCAAGAGGTGTACGATATTGTGGGCGCCTTCCATTTCGACCGTAACGATGTACACCTGCCTGAGGCCCAGAAGCAAGCCATTATTGCCGATTGTAAAGCAAGGAAATTCAGTACATTCGGACAGTTTACGGTACAGCGTGTTGAGGACCTCGATGGGTACAAGCATTTCCTGTCTGACGATTCCTGGGTGATGATTCGCCCTTCAGGTACCGAGCCTTTGCTGCGTATTTATGCCGAGGCGCCCACCAAGGAAGAGGTTCAGGCCATTCTGCAGTCCACCCGTTCTGTATTGGGTGTATGAGGATCGTCTTAAAATCCTTGGTTTGTCTGGCATTCCTTACGCTTGCCCTGCCTGTGGTTGCGCAGTCGGTGGTAGAGGTAGAGGCCCGCGGAACCATCACATTTACTCCAGATAGTTTTGTGGTGTTGATTCGCATCAACGAAGACCAGATTAGCCTGGAGAATCGCCCGGTGGTAAAGGAGACCGACGCTTCAGGTTCTGGCGAAGAGGTGATCCATGAGGTTGTTGCCATGGAAGAGGACTTTGCAGCGGTTGATGTAGTGGAAGAAGCGGTCGAAGTCCCACCTGCTGTGGAAGAGAGCCCAGAGCTGCGTCGTGCACGTTTGCAGCGAGAACGTGAGCTTTACAGGGCCCGCGAAGATTCGCTCAGACGCTTGCGCAATTTGCGCCTGAAGGAGTTTAGAGAAAAACTGGCCCAATTGAACATCAAGCCTTTATACGTAGAGCTTGAAGAGCTGAGAGATCCGTATCGACTCGACGGAGGCGGTGGAGGCCGCTCGAAGTGGCCGGCAGTGTTGAGTCCAGTGCAGATGGCGCAGATCGACTCGCTCAGTCAGGTTTATGGGCGGCCGCTGAGCTTTGAGATTCTGAGCATCCGCATGAAGAACCACGACGAGATCAAGCGCAGGGCCTACAAAGCTGCCATGGAGAGTGGTCGCAACGAGGCCACGGTATTGGCATCGGCCATGGGCAAGAAGCTGGGCAAACTACTCGAGGTACAAACCCAGTCGATGGGAATCGAGGAGTTGTTGCCTGTGGTGATGCGCAAAGAGCTGAGCCGCGAGATCCGCCGAAACGACGGCCTCCGACCAGAACTTTACCAGCTCATGCAGGAGTTCAACTGGCCCGCCGAAATCCCAAAAGGTATTGTAGAACGCGAGGTGCTGCAGTACAGCTGGACCGAAAGCGTGAAGATGCGTTTTGAGACTTTGCCGTAGATTAAGTTATCCAATCTGTTTTACTGTTGGTGAGAAGTTTTTATCTCCGACCCATTTAGTCGGATTATTGATGATGTATTGCGTAATCCGCTCGAATGACTGTTCATCGCGAATAATGCTTTCGTAGTAATCGCGTTGCCAAACATTGTGAACATCAGTATTCTGTCGCATCCACTTCGTCACTCCAATCTTGTATCCGCGAATAATCGATCCGATGGTTTTGGATAGAGATTTAAATTCTGCAATTCGTCGACGGTGCGAAACATCTTTCGCCCCAGCAACGACAGTTGCCTCATTTAATTCAATTGTGGGCGAAAGATCTTTCGCCCCGACGGAAACTATATTGCCGAACAAGCATTTTCGGTTGTAGCAGTTAAGTGTAATGAAATACCTGCCTGGCTGAGAATAATCATAGCCTTTTAGCCGAATGGATTTGCGGTGATTGATCTTTGGATTGTATTTATTCGCCATAATTTTAATATAAGATACCATAGAATGCTGAAAATTTAGCGTCTAGGGTGCCATAATTGCAATGGCAATCTAAAAAATCCAATAATTTAAAACGCAAAAACCCCGGCGTAACCGAGGTCTTTGATATCGTTAAGAGCAGTAGAGCTTAAGCCAGCTTTTCTTTGATGCGGGCCTTCTTGCCTTTCAAATCGCGGATGTAGAAGATACGTGCACGACGCACCACACCACGCTTGTTAACATCAATTTTATCAATGAATGGAGAATTGTCGGGGAACACACGCTCCACTCCAACACCATTAGAGATTTTACGAACAGTAAAGGTGCGGGTAACGCCGGTACCTTTGCGCTGAATTACAACGCCCTGATACTGCTGGATACGCTCTTTGTCACCTTCCTTAATCTTGAAGTGAACAGTAATGGTATCGCCGGCTTTGAATTCCGGAAGCTCGCGTTTCTCTGTGAGCTGGGCGGCTATGTTGGCAAGAATATCCATGAGATTGTGTATCTGTAGGGGGGTCTAAAAAAGGATTGCAATATTAGGGATTCTTTCTCAATATCCGACAGTAAGGCTCAAAAAATTTTGGAAAACCTTTGAAAAGCCCTACTCCGTATCGAATCCGCTGCGGGCAAACAGGTCGGGGCGACGGGTTCGGGTGCGCATCAGCGCCTGCTCAAACCGCCATTTTTCCACCGCCGGCGTATTGCCCGAGAGCAAAATATCGGGAACCTTCATGCCGCGAAACTCAGCCGGTCGGGTGTACACCGGCGGAGCCAGCAGGTTGTCCTGAAAAGAATCGGTAAGGGCCGAAGTTTCATCGTTCAATACACCCGGAATCAAACGTATAATGGCATCACACACCACCGCCGCGGCCAACTCTCCACCCGAAAGCACATAGTCGCCAATCGAAATTTCACGGGTAACAAAATGCTGCCTGATGCGCTCATCCACTCCTTTATAATGTCCGCACAACACCGCAATGTTGCCCTTTAACGATAGACTGTTCGCCATCGACTGGTTGAATGTTTCACCATCGGGCGTCATGTAGATGACCTCCTCAAAAGGCTCTTTTTCCTGCAATCGCTCAAGGCAGTTCACAATGGGCTCCATCATCATCACCATGCCTGCACCTCCGCCAAAGGCATAATCATCAACACTCTTGTGCTTGTCGTTACTGTAATCGCGGAGGTTGTGAACCTGCACATCAACCAGCCCTTTTTGCTGTGCACGCTTGAGGATGGAATGCCCGAACGGACTTTCCAGCAGCTCCGGAAGCACTGTAATGACGTGGATTTTCATGCCACGAAAGTAAGGCATTTTGCATCAAGCCACGAATCGATACCTTTGCCGCCGGCTTCATACACAGGAAGCCTTATATTTGTCAATCTTAGCCTTTACCAATGAGCGAAATCCGCCACAACTGGACCACCGAAGAAATCCTCTCCATCTATAATACACCCTTACTCGAACTGGTTTATCGCGCAGCAACCATTCACCGGGAGTTTCACAATCCCAATCAAGTGCAGGTAAGCTCATTGATTTCGATTAAAACCGGAGGTTGTCCCGAAGATTGTGCGTATTGCCCTCAAGCTGCCCGCTACAACACCAAGGTAAAGGTGCACAAGCTTATGGAAGTAGAGGAAGTTGCCGAGCTGGCCGGAAAAGCCAAGGCCGGTGGCGCTTCAAGGGTTTGCATGGGAGCCGCATGGCGCGAGGTGCGCGATAACCGCGACTTCGACCGTGTACTCGATATGGTAAAAGCCGTTAACTCACTCGAACTGGAAGTATGCTGCACCCTCGGTATGCTCACCGAAGAGCAAGCCAATAAGTTGGCCAATGCCGGATTGTACGCCTACAACCACAACCTCGACACCTCCGAAGAAAACTACAGTAACATTATCGGTACACGCACTTACGACGACCGTTTGAATACCCTAAGTCACGTGCGCAAGGCCGGCATCACAGTGTGTTCAGGAGGCATCATCGGCATGGGCGAAAGCATTGCCGACCGTTGTGGAATGCTCAAGACCCTGGCCAACCTGCCCGTACACCCCGAGTCGGTGCCTATCAATGCCCTAGTCGCGGTTGAAGGTACTCCGCTCGAAGAGCAACAACCGGTAGAAATCTGGGAAATGGTGCGCATGGTGGCAACAGCACGTATTGTAATGCCCAAGACTGCGGTACGTCTCAGCGCCGGTCGTTTGGGCATGTCGATGGAAGGGCAGGCTTTCTGCTTCATGGCGGGCGCCAACTCTATTTTTGCCGGCGATACTTTGTTAACCACCCCCAATCCGGAGTTCAATCAGGACATGGAGATGTTCCGAATTTTAGGCATCCAACCCATGGCCCCTTTTCAACAAGGCAAGCCACAAAACCAGCCCTTGACCGAGGGTGTTAATGTCTGATTAGATGAAGGCGGCAGGATGGCTACTGGGATTGTTACTGGCGGTTCTTCCTGCATGGAGCCAAACGGAAACCGAACTGCTCAACGCCATTGTCGCCCGAGAAGAAGCTCTGGTAGAAGCCATCGAGCTGATTCGTTACGGGAATCCTGAAGGTGCCATCCGTTTGATAAAGTCGCTTCCCGACAAAACAAAACGCACCTTTGAAGCCGAATTTCTGCTGGGTTACGCCTACAAAATCAGTGGTAAGCTCGAAGATGCAATCGACTATTTCTCGAAAGCTACCCGATATGAGTCGCTCAGCTTGCCGGCCTTCTTTGAGCGGGGCAACTGCTACCTGATCAGGAAAAATTTTAATCTCGCCGTGTTCGATTACGATCGGGTGATATTAATCGACTCCACCTTTGCGCCGGCTTACAACAACAGGGCTTATGCGCGGATTCGAAACTACGGAGAACAAAAATTGCCGGTTACTCAGCTCAAATTTGCACGGCGCGACATGGAAAAGGTCTTGAGGCTCACCGAAAAAAGTCGCCCAATTGGCTCCGAATACTATTACAATTTGGCCTTACTCGACTTGTATATGTCGGAGTATGAGTTGGCTATTTCGGGATTTAACGATGCCATTTCGGCCGATAGTACCGTTTCTAAAGCGTATTACTTTCGGGGTGCTGCGCATTTTTTAGCCCAGTATTACGATAAAGCCCGAACCGACTTTACCCGGGCCAGCGCCCTGGGTTTTCAGAGCAACCAAACGCCCGAGTTTATGCGTGTGCTCGAGTTGATTCGCGCACACGAAGAGCGCACGGGCGAAAAAGCCGGGAAATAGTTATGGACATTTCATTTTTACAGGAAGCCATCCGCAAGAGAGCCGATCAAGGTTTATTCAGAAGCTTTGCAGGGCAGGGGAAAGGCATTGATTTTTGTTCGAACGACTACTTAGGCTTGTCGCAGCTGCAGCCTCACACCTTAACCCATTTTTATGGATTAGGATCGGGAGCATCGCGACTCATCAGTGGAAACCACGTATTGGCCGAAGAAACCGAAGCCTGGGTGGCCGAGCAGTTTGGCGCTGAATCAGCCTTATGGTATGGCTCGGGCTACCTGGCTAACCTTGGCCTCTTCTCCTGTTTGGCTGGTCGCGGCGACACTTATTTATACGATGAGTTTATCCATGCCTCGATTCGCGAGGGCCTCAGACTCTCGCACGCCCATGCCTATTCTTTCCGACATAACGATGTTGAGGCCTTGCGCCAAAAAGCTTCTGTAGTTCGCGGTAGAGTGTTTGTGGTGCTGGAGTCGGTGTATTCGATGGATGGCGATACTCCACCTCTTGAGGCCATCGTGCACTTGTGCCGTGAATTGGGTTGGTATCTGATTGTTGATGAGGCCCACGGTTTAGGGGTTTTCGGCAGCCGGGGCTGCGGGCATACGTTTGGGCAGGCCTGGAATGATGTACTATTGGCCCGGGTGCTCACCTTTGGTAAGGCGGCCGGCTTCCATGGAGCAATGGTATTGGGACCGGCAGTGCTCAAGGAGTATCTCACCCAGTTTTCGCGCCCTTTGATCTACACTACGGCGTCGGGCCAATCTGATTTTGCGATGCTCAGGTTTAAGCTTGAAAAGCTGCTGATGGCCGAAGCCGAGCGATCGAGCCTCTTGCAAAACATCGAACACTTCATTCGCAGCAGTGCCCAAACCCCATTGGCCTTGATGCCTTCGGTTTCGCCCATTCAGTCGGTGCTCTGCAATGGCAACGAAGCCGCGGTGAAATTGGCAGAATTGCTTTGCGCTGAAGGTTTTGAGGTGAGGCCTGTGAGGAGCCCAACTGTGCCAAAAGGAACCGAAAGGATACGAATCATCCTCCACAGCTTCAACACGAAGGAGCAAGTCGGCGACTTGGTTTCAGTGCTGAGTCGAAACGAGGCGTTCATGAAAATTTCATGATTTTTTTGTGCATAGGTTGGAATTTCCAAAAATCGTCCTACTTTTGCGTTCCCAATTTTTGAGGTCATGGTAAGAACGTTTCAACCCTCCATCCGGAAAAGGAAGAACAAGCACGGATTCCGTGAACGCATGTCAACAGCCAATGGCCGTCGTGTGCTGGCAGCCCGCCGTGCCCGTGGCCGCAAGCGTCTTACAGTTTCCAGCGAGAAGCTGCACAAGCGTTAATTGTTGATTCCTGAACTTGTTAAGCGGCCCCCAAGCCGCTTTTTTCGTTTGTATGGGTTTGAACCCATTTTCGGACGGCTTTTTCCGACAATAAATTATGTCCCAGCTCAAGGCTGAAGGTACGACAGGGAATCTCTTGTTTTTGCAAGTACCGCAAGGTTTCCTTGGGAGGAAGAACGGCGTCGTATTGACCAAGATAAACTTCCATGCCCCCTTCGATGTGTTGAGCCAAGTGAATAAGCTCCTCTGCCGAAAGCTTACAGCTGCGGTAAAACATCCAGGTGTTAAATAGCTGTTCGCGTTTGGCTTGATTGGCAATTTCGAAACGGTAAAATGAGGCCGCCTTGCCAGAAATAAGTCTCAGCTTTTCGGCCACAAAAATGCCGCTAAGGGCAATTTGGGGTAAACTCACAAACGCCCTGAATAGCCAGTTGCCGGGTAATGTTTGGGTAATAAACCGGTAGCCTGGCCGAACCGGAAGGCCATCAGGCGCGAGTAACGCCAACGTACCTATACTCTTCCAACTGTGCTTTGCTACAAATTGGGCCACACGGGCGCCAATCGAGTAAGCCAAAACATCAACACGCTGAGCTCCAATACACTGCAAAATGGCTTGAAACCATGCTTGGGCATATTGGGCATCGAAGGAATGGGCGAAAGATCCCGAGGCATTTTGCCCATGAAAAGCGAGGTCGACGTGCACAAAAGTGTAGCGTTCGGCTAAGACTTCTTCCCAGTATTTAAAGGCCTCACAGCGCTGACCGTAACCATGAAACAGCAGTAAAAACGCTTTGCCTGAACCTCTCACCACGAGGTTCCATTGGTCTTCTTTTACCCGAAATGTAAATGGTCTGCTTTCCATTGTCCGGTTTACCGGTTGAAAGTAATAATTTTAGCGCATGGCCGAAGGCATTCTGCTCCTGCTGTATTTCCTTTTTTTCGGGCTGTTCGTTTTGTTCAGTCCCTGGTTTCGCGTACCGGGCTTTAACGGAGCCTGGAGCCTGGGGCTGTTCTTGCTCAAGTTTGCAGCCGGCATGGGTGTGGCCTGGATTTACACACACATTTACAGCGACCGTAGCACGGCCGATGTTTACAAGCTCTTCGACGATTCGCGATATCTCTACGAGGCACTCGAAAAGAATCCGGGCGATTACTGGCGAATGATTTTTGGCCTCGACGAAAATGCGCCCTATTACGACGTGTACTACAACCGCATGAACAACTGGTTTAACAAGTACACCTTTAACCCTTCGTTTTTCAACGATACCCGCACCATCATTAGGGTTAACGCGCTGATCCGCCTCTTTTCCTTTGGCTATTATTCCATTCACGTGCTGGTGTGGTCGTTCATTTCGTTGCTGGGAACTGTAATGATTGCCAAAGCCGTGTTCCCGCTCAGCAACATCAACCGCTATGCCTTGCTGGCCGCCTTGTTTGGCATTCCTTCGGTGCTTGCCTGGGGTTCGGCATTGCTCAAAGAAGGCCTGCTGTTGCTTTTTATGGGTGCAGTATTGCTCGGCTTTTTCCGAACGCTCACCAGCGGTGTCTCACTGCGAAATCTGGTTCTGCTGCTCTTGGGCACAGCCGGTTTTTTCGTGCTCAAGGTGCATGTTTTTCTGGCGCTTTTGCCGGCTCTCGCCGGATGTCTTCTCGCCTTCCGATTCGGGAAAATTCCGGTACATTGGTGTTTTGTGATTGTGCTTTCGGCAAGCACACTGGCTTTTGGGTTGTTTAGTTGGCTTTTTCCGCAAATCGATTTACTGGAATGGATGGCCCACCGGCAACAGGCTATGCTCCGCCTGGCCTATTATACCGACTCAGGAAGTATGCTTTTCGTAAATCCGCTGGACGGCACCTGGCTTTCGGTGCTACGTAATCTGCCCGAAGCCCTGCTCAGTGCCTTCTTTCGCCCATGGGTAAGCGAGGCCGATGGCACCTTGCAATGGCTGGCTGCTTTAGAAAATCTAATGTTGGCCATGCTCATCTTGCCGGCCATATTGTTCCGCAAAGCCTGCAGTCGCGAACAAATCATTCTGGTTGGCTTTTGCTTCACCTTCACCTTTGTCTTATTCGCCTTTATGGGGCTCACCACTCCGGTTTTAGGCACTTTAGTTCGCTACCGAATGCCGGCCTTGCTGTTTTTTGTGCTGGGTATTATCCAGCTCACCGACTACCAAGCCTTCATTTCACAACTCAAAATCTGGTTCCGTTATGACAACTGACACCTATCTGATTACCGGCGCCAGCTCGGGCATTGGGCAGGCCTGTGCCGAAATGCTGGCAGGCCCCGGCGTTCAGCTTATTCTTACCGCCCGCCGGGCCGAGCGCCTCAATGCCTTGAAGGAAAAGCTCGAAGCAACAGGCGCCCGGATATTCACTTCCAGCTTCGATATTCGCAGTCGTCAGGCTTGTGAGGACTTTGTAGCCGAAATACCGGAGCCTTTTCGTGCTGTGCGTGTTCTGGTCAATAATGCCGGCCTCGCAGCAGGTTTGGACCCCATTCAGCGTGGTAACCCCGACCATTGGGACAGGATGATCGACACCAACCTCAAAGGTTTGCTTTATTTAAGCCGGGCGGTTGTTCCATTGCTGCAGGCTGTTGAAGGCGCGCAAATCATCAATATCGGGTCGATTGCCGGAAAAGAAGTATACCCCAACGGAAATGTGTACTGTGCCTCCAAGCATGCGGTTGATGCCCTTACACGTGGCATGCGGATGGACCTTCAAGCTTTGGGTATTCGGGTAAGCTCGGTGAGTCCGGGCATGGTTGAAACGGAATTTTCGCTGGTTCGGTTTGATGGCGATGCGAACAAAGCCGCATTGGTATACAAAGGTTTAGAGCCTTTAGTGGCCGAAGACATTGCTGCTCAGGTTAAGTACATTGCCCAGCAGCCTTATCGAATCACGATTGCCGATGTGGTGATTTTTCCGGCGGCCCAAGCCTCCTCGCGCGATGTGTTACGCCGCAACGAGTGAAGAAGAACCCCGACCATCGCCATCGATTCTGGGGTTCATCACTTTAAACCAAAGGGGCGGAATGGTGCTGAGTAACATCATGGCCGGGTAGCCTGCCGGAAGTTGTGGACTGTCGTCGAAGTGCCGTAGCACCTGGTATTTCCTGGAAGCTTTGTAATGATGGTCGGCGTGTCGGGTAAGCTCAAAGAGCATCACTCTTCCTAAGGTGTAGTTGGAATTCCACGAATGGCTTGGGAGCACTTTCTCATACACTCCGGGCGACCTTTCCTTTCTCGATAAGCCATAGTGCTCGATGTAGTTAATGGTTTCGAGCAGAAGGATTCCCATCAGGGCGGTAGGAATAAACAGCAAAAGGGTTTGAACGCCGAAGGCCAAGCCAATACCCGCGAGCAGTGCAACTTGAGCCACCTGAAACCAAAGCATGGTGTTGTGCCAACTGAGAAAACGGTAGCCATCCTTGCGTAGCAAGTCGCCCTGAATGCGCCAGGCAGAAAGATAGCTGCCCACAATTGACCGAATCCAAAAGGCATAAAGCGTTTCATGCTTGCGGGCAGTAGCCGGGTCGTGCGGAGTGGCAACATAACGATGGTGGCCACGGTTGTGCTCCACATAAAAATGAAGATAAAGCGACGACAGCAGCAGCAGCCAGGCCATAAGCCTCTCTGATTGTGCAGCCCTGTGACCGAGCTCATGGGCAACGTTAATGCCCAGCACACCCGAGCAAATGCCGGTAGCGCAGATCATGCCGATGAGTTGCAGGGTGGTAAAGCTCTCGGTGCTCACCCGAAACAGGAAAAATCCAATGATGAACCATTGCAGTGGTACGCTGAGGTAAAGCACGTAATCGTAGAGAGTGTCTTTCAAGGCTGAGTTTTCCTCGTTTTCGTTGAGGTTCGCTGTGCTAATGGGTAGCCATTGCTCAAACACGGGAATGACAACGAAGGCGTAAATAAGTGTAAGAAACGCGAACCATTCAGGCTTCCAGAGCGCCAATGCTGCTGTTGCAGGTATGGTGTACCCGCTCAGGTATTTTAATTCACGCAACATATCAGGGTTTTTCAGTGTCTGCTCAAAATTAGTCAAAATCGCTTTTTTACCCAAGTCTTGGCACTTACCTTTGGGCGCCAACCAAATAGCAGATGAAAAATCGTGTGTTGTTGATCCTTACCGTGGTTCAAATTTGTTTTTCCGCTTACCTCTTTACTCTCGAAAGTGAGGAAGAACGCGAGCGGTCGAATCGTTTCTTACCGGTTCCGGGCGATACCCGTGTTTTGAGGAAAGAAGGGGAGAGTGAAGCCGAAGAGCACCGCAAGCGGATGGAGTGGATTGAACGCATTCACCGCGCAGCCCCAGGTGTTGACTGGCGGGCGATGGACCGAAATACGCGTTACGCAAAATACCTCGCCGCAGCCGGCCAGGGCAGTCGTAGCAGTGGAGGAACAGCCAGCGTAGCCAATGGGCTTTTAGAAGGTACATGGATTGAAAAAGGAAGCGGAAACCTCTCCGGAAGAACCCGCTGGGCCGATTACGACACCCTGAGCGAAAAGATTTACATGGTGAGTGATGGTGGCAATGTGTGGAGGGGAAATCTGGATGGCACTTCGTGGGAGGTGCTCAACGACCGACTTCAGTTCGACGACCCTTGCATGATTCGGGTCATCAGGCGTGAGGGGCTATTTAGAATTTTGGTGGCCACCTGGAGCAAAATGGCTTATTACAGCGACGATGCAGGGGAGACCTGGCAGGTTGTTCAGGGCTTCGAAAACCTCAATGGAGGTTCTCAGCGTATCGAACGTATGGTGGTTGCCGACGATGCGGCTGCAACCGTTTATGCCTTGGTTTCGTCGCCCATTTCAGGCCAAAGCGGAACGCACCATGTCATTTACCGTTCAACCAATCAGGGCTCCAGTTTTTCACAGTACTTCGTGATTCCCGGTTCGCAGAATGTGTCTATTCGCCGTGGCGATATATGGACAGCTCACTATGGGGAGTCGGCTCCTTATGTGTTGTTCAACAATTCACTTTATCGAATCAACACTGCCGACAGCACCCTTGAATTACGGGGGCAACTGGCACCGTCGGGAGTTACCGAATACGTAATGCTGGCCGGTTATCGTTCTGATGCGGCAGAGATGCTTCTCTATGCTTATTTCGACCGCTCGGTGTACCGTTCGTCCGATGAGGGCCAAAACTGGACACTTCAAATGAACCTCAACCGCGATCCATTCTTTAAAACCAGCTTCTCCGCCTCGGTAAATACTCCTGACATCTTGTATTTCGGCGACATTGAGTGCTATCGAAGCAACAATGGAGGGCTAGGCTTTCAGCGCATAAACGAGTGGTTTGAGTATTACGACAATGTGCTGTTTATGCTTCATGCCGACATTCCATCGGTGAATTGTCTGCGCCGCGACGATGGCTCAGAGTTCCAACTCATCAACACCGATGGCGGCGTGTATTATTCAAACAACAACCTCATTCAGGTGAGGAACATTTCCATGCAGGGTCTACACATCAGCCAGTATTACTCCTCACTCACCGCCATTTACGATACCTCGATGTTGTTTTTGGGCTCTCAGGATCAGGGCTATCAGCGTTCCTTGACAGAAAACGGAGGGATTCGAAATTTTGAGCAGGTAATCAGTGGCGATTATGGTCATTTGGTAAGTTCGAATGAAGGAGCCAGCATTTGGATGGTTTACCCCGGTTTTGCCATCTTTTATCCGAATTCTTCGAGCGATGTGTCGGCCAGTTGGGATTTTGATGGTGGCAACATTTACTGGATGCCGCCCATCATGGCTGATCCTTTTGATGAGGCACAGTGTTATCTGGCCAATGGTTCTCGAATTATGAAACTTCAGTATGGTGGAGATCAGATTAACGCGACCCAGATGCCGGGTAACTTCTTTGGGGGCATTTCTGCGATGGCCTATTCTCCGGTCGACAATAACCGTTGGTATGTGCTCACGGAGAGTGGTCGGTTTTATACGTCAACAGATGGAGGTGACTCCTGGACATTCACTACCATTAGCGGAGCTCCGGGAGCCAACTATTTATATGGAAATTGCATTTTACCCTCCACAGTGAATCCCGACGTGGTTTACATTTCAGGCAGCGGCTACTCCAATGCACCGGTGTTTAAGTCGACCAACAACGGGGCGAGCTTTTCTCCCATGGCCACCGGTTTGCCATCCACAATGGCTTTCCGACTTGCAGCTGCCCCGAATGATGAGTTCATTTTCGCGGCCACCGAGGTTGGGCCTTATGTATATGTGCCTTCCGATAATCAGTGGCATGACTTGAGCGGCAACGTTGCGCCTGATCAGGCTTATTGGTGGGTGGAGTACATTCCGGCCATGAAGACCGCTCGCTTTTCAACCTATGGTCGTGGCGTGTGGGACTTCCGCATTAGCAGTCCGCTGAATATCTATGCAGCCGCGGCTCAAACACTGGAGGTTTTCCCGAATCCGGCACGCGATCAGGTTCAGCTCCGCGGGCTTCCTCCGGGGCTCACGGCAGTAAGACTTTACGATCTGAGTGGGGAATTGGTACTCTCACAAACGGTGTCGGCACAGGATGCAGTTGTTGCGGGCTTGGGCAACTTGCCGCGTGGAATGTATGTTTTGGTTACCGAACAAGGAAAAATACGTCAGGGTAAAAAACTGATTCTGCGGTAAGGACTCATCCAACGGTATTGAAGCCTCTCGAAACTAAGAAGTTAGGTTGCTGAGGCTCAACTCTTTGGCGGATGCTAAAGAAGGTAGTATGCTTCTAAACAAGCGCTTAACGCTCTTTATGATATGCTTACTCTTCGCAGGTGTGTGTGCCCGAAATGAGCGTAGCCTGGTCGCGGGCTTTATCCTTGGCCAGGTCTCTGTCTTC
This sequence comes from Bacteroidota bacterium, assembly GCA_947459155.1. Classification (GTDB taxonomy): domain Bacteria; phylum Bacteroidota; class Bacteroidia; order M30B66; family M30B66; genus CAMCXT01. The sequence continues at coordinate 16,935 of CANHCM010000012.1, forward strand.
GCGACTTCCGCAGGTTTCTTCTTTGTTAACTAAAATGTTCCCATTGCTATCGGAAACCGTGCAGGTAACACATTTTCTGCAAGCTCCCAGGCTGATCAACAGCAAGAAGGCCGAAAAGAGAATTGTTTTTTTCATGGCGTTAGTCGCGGGTGCATTTGAGTGTTAACGAATCAGGGAGCGTACTTCGGTAGGTGAGTTCCTGCGCATCAAGCGTTGCTTTTCTGCCACAGGTTTCCGGGTAAGTATCAACAGTAGCTCCGGTTGATGTAACAGCAGTTGTACAGGTCATGCATTTGCGACAGGACGACTGAACCAGCGCAACAGACATCATTAATAAAAGCACGAGATTTTTCATAATCACAAAAAAACAACGCATTCCAATTCCTGTTGTTGGGAAAGTCAGGAAATAATCCTTAAGTACCCTTTTGATGGTCGTGTTTTGTCTGCAAGTTGTTGATTTACTGCAATAAAACTTCATGCTTACCAGGATTTAACTTTTTTTTAGTTTACGGTCGGTTCAGAATTGGATTTATTGATTTTTACCCTACATTTGTCGAAACTCAAACAATCAAATTACAATGAAAAAAGTATTTGCTGTTGTAGCCGTTGTGGCTCTTCTTGCTTCTTGCAAGAAAGATTACACTTGCTCTTGCACAATTGCTGGTGTAACCTCTAAGACTGAAATTAAGGATGCGAAGAAAGCTGATGCAGAAGATGCTTGCAGCGCGCTCAACACTTCAGCCTCTCTTGTAGGTGGTTCTTGCTCACTCGACTAAGACCTAGCTATCAGAATTAAAAGGCCGGCTTTGTCCGGCTTTTTTTATGCAATTTCATCAAGTTTGAAAACACTTCATTTCCTGCTCAAACTGCTTCCGGCTTTGGTTTCTGGAGCAGTATTTTTTTGGGGTGCCGACAACATCGACTTCTTCGACTATACCATTAACGAGTCGGGCCTCGGTGGCTTTGTGCTGTCAACCTACGTTTCACGTGTTGCTGTGGGCATGGTATTCGGCTCAGCCCTTGTACTTCTTTTCAATCAGCCGAGCCGCCTCTGGCTATGGCTTTACCGCATCCCATTATTCATTCTCCTCTACGTTGCACTTTATCAGGCGATTTGGATTCCCCTCGAACGCTGCTATTTCTGCTTTTGGGAGGTTTTCGAATTCAGCCCCTGGCAAGGACCATTGGTTTGGATGACTTTACTCGCCTGGAGTTGGCTTCCAACCTACCAGACAAGCATATTCAAGGTCAGATTACCTAAAGTAGTTCCGGCGCTTTTGCTCCTTATCAGTATTTCCACGCCTTTCATTTTGAATTATCCAGCACATTGGATGATTTATGGGGAGTATGTTTCCCGCCCCGTAAACAAAACGCTACAGCTCGACTCTCTCCAGCATTTCGAATTGCAATACCAGAATATGAAGCCTGATGCTTCACTTTCAAAAGGAGAACTGTTGGTTTGTTTTTCCTCGCTCACCTGCCCGTACTGTACCCGTGCAGCCTACAAACTTCATCTCATCAAGAAAGCCCATCCCGAGCTTCGCTGTTTGCTGGTGCTCACCGGCGATGCCAAGCTTATTCAGGCCTTTCAACGTAAAACCCAGAGTGCTAACGTGCCAACGGTAATGCTCAACAACAATTGGTTCCACCGGGCCACAGGTGGAAGCGTTCCTCAGATTTTTAGGGTGAAGAATGACCTCGCCTATGAGAAGGTTTCTTATTGGGCTTTGGATGCCGAACATTTGGGAACAAATCCCTGAGAGCCATCTTGGCCGTTTCGGTCATAATCGTATTTTTGAAAAAAAACCATGAGTATGGAGGTTAAAAGAATCCCCGATATTCTCCCGTATATCCGCGAGAAGTATGGTCGGGCCGATGTACTGAATGCAAAGATTCAGGGTCAATGGAAAAGCTGGAGTATTCAGCAGTTTTGCGAAACAGCGGATGCCGTGAGTTATGGTCTGATGCACCAGGGAATTAAACCTGGTGATGCTGTCGCCATCATTTCGGCCAACCGACCTGAGTGGAACTTCAGCGACTTTGGTATTGCGGCAATTGGCGCAGTGAGCGTTCCCGTTTATCCAACTATGGGAAACAGCGAAACTGCCTTCATCCTTAAAGATGCGGGCGTTAAAATTGCCCTGGTGGCCGACGAAGCCCTCTACAATAAGATACAAGCCATACGCGCTGAGCTACCCGAACTTAAAGAGGTTTACACCTTCGATAAGGTGAGCGGAGCCAAGCATTTTGACGTATTAATCGAGGCGGGGAGGGCAAATCCTCAACCTGAGCAACTGAAAGCCTACACGGAAAACATTCGCCCCGACGACCTTCTCACGCTCATTTATACCTCCGGAACGACCGGCGTGCCTAAAGGCGTAATGCTTACCCACAATAACTTGATTTCAAATGTCCACGGGTCGCGTGGAGCATGTCCGGTAACCAACGATCACAAAGTACTAAGCTTCCTGCCGCTTTCCCACATTTTTGAGCGTATGCTCGTTTACCTTTATTTATATGTGGGGGCCGGTATTTATTATGCCGAAAGCATGGAGACTATTGGCGATAACCTCAAGGAAGTGAAGCCGTTTGCCTTTTCTACCGTACCTCGTCTCTTAGAAAAGGTGTACGATAAAATTGTGGCCAAGGGCACTGAACTTACCGGTATCAAACGAAAACTGTTTTTCTGGGCTCTGGATTTGGGGCATCGATATGAGCTCGACGGAGCCAACGGACCTTGGTTTGAGCTGCAACTGAAGCTCGCCAATAAGCTCATTTTTAGCAAGTGGCGTGAGGCCCTGGGCGGGAATGTTGGAGTGATTGTTTCAGGAGCAGCCGCTCTGCAACCACGTTTAGCGCGGGTGTTTACCGCCGCACAAATTCCCGTACTCGAAGGCTATGGGCTTACCGAAACCTCGCCTGTGATTTCTGTAAACCGTCTGGTGAAAGGCCACAGGGCGTTTGGTTCGGTAGGTTTAATGTTGGATGACGTTTCGGTAAAAATTGCTGAAGACGGCGAAATCCTTTGCAAAGGTCCAAATGTGATGAAAGGCTATTACAAGCGGCCCGACCTCACCGCTGAAGTTATGAAGGATGGCTGGTTCTATACCGGCGACATCGGTAAACTCGAGAAGGGGTTATTGTGGATCACCGACCGTAAAAAGGAAATCTTCAAAACATCGGGTGGAAAGTATATCGCCCCTCAAGTGCTTGAGAACAAGTTCAAAGAGTCGATTTATATTGAGCAAATCATGGTGGTTGGCGAAGGTCAGAAACACGCTTCTGCGCTCATTGTGCCTTCTTATGATGCCCTCAAAAAGTGGTGCGACGACAATGGTTTGACCTTAAGTCGAGGTCAAATGGCTACTCATCCAAAGGTTGTAGCATTGATTCAATCGGAAGTTGATCGTTACAATGCCGATTTCGGGCAGTGGGAAACCGTGAAGAAGTTCTGTATTCTTGAGCATGAGTGGACCATCGACGGTGGCGAGCTCACACCCAGTCTGAAGTTGAAGCGAAGAATCATCTCCGAAAAGTTCGCCACACAGATTGCCGAATTCTACAAGGAAGCTTAAGGGCTTCCTTGTAAACTAAGGAATTCGCTTGAGGTGAATATCCCGTGTTGGAGCGATAATCAGCGGTACTTTCTCCACATGCACCGAGCTGGTATCTAATCCAAAAGCCTTTTCTTCCGAAAGGCTCACATCTTTCAACAAGAAATAAAGGTCGAGCACAATCTTCTCGTAGAAGGGCAAGTCGTTTTCGTTTGAAAGGAATTTCTCCAACACGATAAACCTAAAGTCGCCGATAATCTGATTCTTATTGAGCGATTCGTACCGCGATACAATATCTACTTCCTGAGCCTTCACCAGGTCTTGCACAATTTTTCGGAACATCACATTGATGCGTGGAGCTACCCTGAATCCAAGCAGAAAATCGACACGGATTACCGCATCATTTACGATTTCCTTCACCTTGTATTCCATCCGATAGGGTTCATCCACCACGTCTACGTGTAAAAACCAATAGATGTCGGCGCGCTTGGGCTGTTTTTGCAAAATCGAGTAGATAATTTTCGATTCTACCTGATCTTCGTCGTTTGCACTGGTGAGGAACACAAGATGGGTCGCATACTTGGGCACGCTCAGATCCTTCTTCAACTCACAAAGCAGTTCAAGGTACTCTTTGATGTTTACAAATTCGACATACGAGTTTCTGATTTTACGGGCATCATACCAAACCCACATCACAGTAGCAATAACTGCCGCAATGATGAGTGAGATAAATCCTCCTTCGGGAATCTTCTCGAGATTGGCCACTAAAAAGCTCGACTCAATAATCAAGTAGGTGCAAATGAATGCGGTGATGATCCATCTGCTGAAGCGCTTCATTCCCATGTAGAAAACGAGCAAGGTCGACGACATCATCATACCAATAATAATGGTAAGACCATAAGCAGCTTCCATCGCCCCCGATTCTTTAAAATAGAGCACCACGGCTGTGCAGCCAAAAAACAGCAACCAATTAATCGACGGTATGTAAAGCTGCCCCTTCATAATGGTGGGGTAAGCGATTCTGACTTTTGGCCAGAGGTTTAACCGGATTGCTTCGTTGATTAGGGTGAAAGAACCAGAAATAAGGGCCTGACTGGCTACGATTGTCGCGATGGTGGTGATGATGAAGCCCGGAATGAAGAACCATGCTGGCATCAATTCAAAGAAGGGGTTTTGTCCATCCAGCATGTTGCCTTCTGACTTTAAAAGCCAGGCCGACTGTCCGAAATAATTCAAGAGAAGGGCGGTCTTCACGAAAATCCAGGAGATTCGAATGTTTCGTTTACCGCAATGTCCCAAATCAGAGTACAGTGCCTCGGCTCCTGTGGTACAAAGAAATACGGCCCCGAGTATCCAAAAACCTTGAGGGTATTGCGTGAGTAGATTAATCGCGTAGTAAGGGTTTAGGGCTTTGAGTACACTTAAGTTCTCCGACAATTGAGCGATGCCGAGGAAGGCCAGCATCAAAAACCAGGAAAGCATCACCGGACCAAAGAAGCGACCGATTGATTTAGTGCCGAATTGCTGAATGGCAAACAGTGAAAAGAGAATACCAATAACGATCGGAATGGTGTTCAACGAAGGATAGTGCTCTCGTAACCCTTCAATGGCCGATGAAACCGAAATGGCCGGTGTGATAATTCCTTCTCCAAGCAAGGCCGCACCACCAATGATTGCAGGAAACAAAAGCCACTTTACCTTGGTTCGTCTAACCAATGCATACAAGGCAAAAATTCCGCCTTCGCCTTTGTTATCGGCTCTTAAGGTTAAGACAATGTACTTGAGTGTGGTTTGAAGGGTAAGCGTCCAAAAAATGCACGACATTCCTCCGAGAATCAGCTCCTCGCTGATGATACGATCGCCAACAATGGCTTTCATTACATACAATGGAGATGTACCAATGTCTCCATAAATAATTCCCAGAGTTACAAGTAAGCCGGCTAAACCAAATTTGGGGATGTGCGAAGCGTGTGAATGGTCTCCCATGTGGGGGCTGTTAAATTCCGCTCAAATGTATCAAAACAACACCATGTTCATTGAACACCCGTGCAACCATATGGGGGCTCTACACACAATTTTTGATGGATTTTAGCTACGTAGGAGTTAATACTGAATTAAACTTGTTAAGATTTATATGTCAGAATATCAAGTAAATACGATTTAACCGCACTTGTTTCAATGTTAAATATTAAGCCAATGTTACCAAAAAGTGATGCGGGAATGAATTAATGTGTAACTTTGTGTTATTGAAAGACGTTAAACTGGTAAAAGAAACTACGATGAAAACACTGCTTGCATTCATTTTTATGGGACTTGGGCTAA
>CANHCM010000013.1 GCA_947459155.1 Bacteroidota bacterium
TCCACCATACCTGCGGTAAAAGTTCAGGCAATCCTTCAGGCAGCCGTAGCTCCGCGTCCAATTGCCTTTGCCAGTACGGTAAATGCCGGCGGACAAGTAAACCTGAGTCCGTTCAGCTTTTTCAACGTGTTTAGCGCTTCACCTCCCATACTCATTTTTTCTCCGGCCCGGCGCGTGCGCGACAATACCACCAAACACACGCTCGATAATGTGCTGGCGGTGCCTGAGGTGGTGATTTCGGTGGTTTCGCATGCCATGGTGCAGCAAATGTCATTGGCCAGTACTGAATATCCAGAGGGTGTGAACGAATTCGAAAAGGCTGGGTTCACGATGTCTCCATCGCAAACCATTAAGCCACCCTGCGTTAAAGAATCGCCTGTTAATTTTGAGTGTACTGTAGAGCAAGTGATTGCCCTTGGTGACCAAGGCGGAGCCGGTAACCTGGTAATTTGCAAGGTACAGTGCATTCATATGGCCGAATGGGCGCTCAATGACGCGCAACAGCTCGATCAAAATAAGCTCGATCTCGTGGCCCGACTGGGTGGAAACTGGTATTGCAGGGCTTCGGGCGATGCACTTTTTGAAGTGGAAAAGCCACTCAGCACCCTCGGTGTTGGCGTTGACCAAATTCCGCAATCGTTCCGACTTTCGCCTATTCTGAGTGGAAATCACCTCGGCCGACTCGGCAATGTGGAACAGGTGCCCGACGAGGCGGCAGTACAGGAATTTGTAAGCTCCGGCGAACGGGAGATTCTTCTCCAACAACACGCATACAGCGATTTCGCTGTGCACCGCGCTGTAGCTCAGCTTGTCGATCGCGGAGCCATGCTCGAAGCCTGGAAGCTTATGCTATCCAGCGACTGAAAATTACCGTGGCATTGTGCCCTCCAAAACCCGCCGAATGACTCAACACGTGGTTTATCTCCTGGCGTTCAGGGGTTCGGCAAAGCCTGATGCCCCGTTCAACCATCGAAGCCTCCGTTTCGAATTGATTGATTCCGGCTGGCGTGCATTGGTGCTGTAGCGACAGCAATGAAAACACCGCTTCAATGGCTCCGGCTGCCCCGAGTAGATGTCCACTCATACACTTTGTCGCCGCCATGGGAATGGTCGACAGCGAAGAACCAAAGATGGCGTGCAGCCCGTTGTATTCGGCATAATCGCCGTTCGGCGTGGAAGTCGCGTGTGGATTTATCAACGAAATGTCATCAGGCTTTAGCCCCGCCATTTCCAAAGCCATCTGAACCGAAGCGCGGGTTCCGCTGCCTTGCTCATCGGCCGCTGTTGGATGACCTGCATCGTTGGCATTGCCGCAACCGCTGAGGATGGCCAGAATGTTGGCCCCACGCTTTTGGGCATGCTCAAGGGTTTCTAAAACCAAGGCACCGGCGCCTTCGCCCAACAGAAAGCCATCGCGATCGCTGGCAAATGGACGACTGGCAGTTTCGGGAGCTTCGTTGCGGGTGCTCAGCGCCTTCATGGCTCCAAAACCACCTAAAACAGAAGGTGTGATGGGGGCATCGGAACCTCCGGCAATCATCACATCGGCCAAGCCGGCCCTGAGGTAAAGCAGAGCGGTAAAAAATGCGGCATTCGAGGAGGCGCAGGCAGCCACCGAAAGCTGATTGGGACCTTTAAATCCATACCGGGCCGCAATCCAGCCGGAAGCAGAGTCGGGGAGGGCCTTCGACTGAAAATAAGGCGAAAACCGCGGGCGCTCGGGCTGCTTGCTGTATTCGAGCAAGGCCTGGTCGATGCTTTCGATGCCTCCGTTGCCCGAAGCCCAGGAAACACCAACCCTGGCCGCTGAATATGTGCTGTTGCTCAGTCCCGACTGCTGTAGGGCTTCGTCGCAAGCGCCCAGGGCATACCAACTGAGCCGGTCCATCTTGCGCAACTGCTTCGGCGAATCGAGCAGCTGCTCGTTGAAATCGCGCAGCTCCGCGGCAAATCGGGTAGGAAAACCGGAGGCATCCAGCCGGGTGATCGGCGCTGCAGCACTCTGGCCCGAAAGCAAGTGCTCCCAAACACGCTCCTTACTGCTACCCAAGGGCGAAACAATGCCCATTCCGGTAACAACAATGCACTGATTATTCATGTCGCGAAGGTAATAGGCCGCGAATAATCATCGGCCCGAAGGGCGAAATTGTACAGGTTTACGGACTTACCAGATTGAGGCTCACCATGGTGTAAAACGTGTGTCCCAACACATTTTCCATGGCATAGGGTTGGTCGCCAAAGAATCCTCTGAAAAACTCTTTGGGTACATTATCAACCTGGAAGCTGTAGTTGTAGCGGAATCCAGCTTGCAACGAGAGCCAGATAAAATTCTTGAGCGAAAACTCATACATCGCTCTGATGCGCAATTCTCCGCGGCGCAAGTCTGGATTTAACACCGCCACGTTGGTGGCATTCGGAAGCAGGGTGTTGCTCCGATACTGGTAAGCCTGACTGTTATTGAGCCGATAACTTTGTCCTTCGAGCTCGTAGCCTAACAATAAAATGTTTCGCGAATTGTATGTGCGTCGGTAGTGGGCGCGGGCGGGGAACAACACCTCAGCGCCCCACTTTCGGTTCGGCGCGGTGTAGTTGTAGAGGAACACTGGAATGTAGTTCATTTCGCCCACCCGGTAGGTGCGCGACAAGCCGAAGCCATACATGAGCCGATCGTGCTTTTTCCATCCAAAAATAGCTGCGGCCGAATACCTCAGAAACGACAAGGGCTGCCACTGATCTAGGGCATAGTCTCCACTTAAATCAGCACTTCCTTGAAACAGAATAAAGTGCTTCTCATTCAAGGGTTTAAAGATGGTGGTTCCCAGTCCGGTTGTACGCAAGCCCCGTTCGAGCAAATTCCGCCCAAGAACGGAAGCCGAATCGGCTGTTCCGCTGTAGCGTTGGGCCGCATGGTTCACATTGAGCTGAATGATAATGTCGTTTCTTGACAATACCGGAATGTTAAACTGCAAGCGCTCGCCATGCGAAAAGTCGAACTCACTTTTGCTGCCATCCGGTTCTTCTAACGAATAAGGCCCCTGGAAATCGTAACCGATCGAAATCAGTTTTTGTGGGCTGAGGTCGAACACCTTAGAGGTACAGTAGCGCTTGGCTCCAGCATCGGCGAAACCAAGATTATCGTACATGCTGTAGTCTTCTTCCTCAACAGCGGTGGAGTCGGGCTGGGCCATGAGCAAACTTACAGGCAAGCACAAAGCCAGTAGGGTAAATCGGAGCAACACCATAGCTTATTTTGCTCCGCCCACAGCCAGGCGTTTCCACACGTCGGTACGACCAAAGGCAGAGATGCCAATGTAACCACGAATGTCGAGGGTATTGGCGTCTTTCATGGTGATGGTGCAATCGTAAGTGCTACCATTTTCCGGATCGTAAATCGTACCGCCATCCCACTCGTTTCCGCTCTTATGGCTGAAATCCTTCAGCAATCGGTAGCCTTTGAGCGGAACATTGCGAAGCGACTCGTCGGGATTGTTTTTGTCGACCTTCGGTTTGCCGGTTTCCGGATCAGTGGGTTCTTTCAACCAAACAATTTTACCGAAGTATTTCGTACCAATTTTTTCGATTTTAACGCGGGCTTTACCATTGCTGGGTTCCCATACGCCAACGATGCGATCGGCTTCGGTTTGGGCAAAACTTTCAAAAGGCAAAACAAACAATGCCAGAAGGAAGGGAAGAATGAGCTTTTTCATGTTCAGGAGGATTATTGGGATACAACAACTTCAAACTCAAAATCGGCCTTAAGGTTCAATTCTCGTTCAGCATCGCGCAAGGCGTTGGCATCGGTGATGAGGTATAGTTTGGGCTGCTTGAAGAAATCGGCCAGGTTGGCTTCGACAGAAGGTTTCAGGCTTGCCGACTTGCTACCGGAGGGAATCGGATTGATGACACCGGCTTCGAGCATGTTGGCATTTTCGGCCGTGAGCTGAAGTACCAGCGAGCCAATTCCATCGAAGCCGAGGCTATCGCTGCAGGTGTAGTTGGCCGAACGTAAAAACACGGCTTTCACCTGTTCGGGTTTGAAGCCACTCTTGGCCAGCGAATCGTTGAGGGTGTTGGTGAATTCGTGTTGAAGGGTTACCGGACCTTCGAACAGTGGACCCGTGTCGGAAAGGGAAACTCCACTAATGCGGTACGTCATTTTTGTTTCGGAGCCGCAGGAAGAAATGAGTAGGGCTAAACCCAGGAGGCAAATAAGTTGTTTCATGGTTTTTTTGAATGCCCAAACATAATGAGGAATTTCCCGACATTGGTTCTAACGATATGGAAATAATCCCGAAACATTGCGAATACCTTCGAGGCTGGCTCAGTGCAGCGGAGGCCGACAAAGCATTTAAGGCATTGCTTGAAGAGGTAGACTGGAAGTGCCCTAAAATCAGAATGTTCGGTAAGTGGATTGATCAGCCAAGGTTGTTGGATTGGCAAGGCGACGAGCCCTTGGAATACCGGTATTCGGGCCACACCCTCGTGGCTCAGCCCTGGCATCGGGCCGCTGATGCCATCCGCCGAAGGCTTGAACACACAACCGGAATGCGCTTTAACACGGCATTGCTCAATTATTACCGAGATGGCCGCGACAGTATGGGCTGGCATAGCGACGATGAGCCGGAGCTTGGCAAAGACCCGGTGATTGCCTCGGTAAGCCTCGGTGCAGCGCGCGATTTTGCGGTCAGAGGCCGAATTCAAGCCGAAGAAAAGTACAAGCTCAAACTGGAGCATGGCAGCCTGTTGTGGATGAAAGCCGGATTTCAACAGCTTTACCAGCATGCCTTGCCCAAGCGGGCTCAGGCCGCTCCGCGGATAAATCTCACCTTTCGGTATATCATCTAAACCGGCCTTTCCGTTTATTTGCAGTATGGCTAAACGCTTCACACAATTGATGCTCATGCTCTGCCTGTCGGGACTGTTGAGCATGCAGGGAATTGCGCAGGGAACCTTTTCGATTGGATTGCTCAAGTACAACGGCGGCGGCGACTGGTATGCCAATCCAACCTCATTGCCCAACCTCATTGCGTTTGCGAACACTCAGCTCAAAACGAATATTTCGCCCGATCCGGTTACGATTGATGCGGCCGACCCGCAGATTTTCAGCTTGCCTTTTGTGCACATGACCGGACATGGTAATGTGGTGTTTTCGGGCGCTGAAATCGATAATCTCCGCAGCTACCTGATGGGCGGCGGTTTTTTGCATGTGGATGACAATTACGGTATGGATCCATTCATCCGTCCACAGCTTAAGCGCCTGTTTCCGGAATTGGAATTGGTGGAGTTGCCGGCTTCACACCCGATTTTTCACCAAACCTTCGATTTCCCGGCCGGACTTCCTAAAATTCACGAGCACGATGGCAAACCGGCGCAGGCCTTTGCCTTGTTTTACCAAGGACGAATGATTGTGCTCTACACGCACGAATGCGACCTCGGCGACGGTTGGGAGGATGCCTCGGTACACAAAAATTCCGAAGCCACCCGTCAAAAGGCGCTTCGCATGGGAGCCAATCTGCTTCAGTACGTGCTGATGGGCAACGACCCCATCAAACGGCAATAACCTTAAGCGCCGTTCACCAGAAAAGAGGTCATGTACAACGAACCCATCGAGGGCTGATCGTTGAAAAACTGAGGCTTGGTGTTGTTTCCACCAATGGCCGCGATATACAGCATTGGCAGATAGTGTTCGGCCGTAGGCACTGCATTTTGGGCTGCTTTGCCCAGTTTATGGTAATCGCGCAACACCGAATGGTCGCCTTGTAACAGGGCGTCCTTGATGCTTTGATTGAATTCGGTGGCCCAGTCGAAAGCCTTGTTGGGATTGCGCCAATCGAGCATGCCGAGGTTGTGGACGATGTTTCCGCTGCCCATCACCAAAACGCCTTTTCGACGCAACCACTTCAGCTTTTGGGCGAGCGCGTAATGCTGGGCGGGTGTTTTTCGATAGTCGAGGCTAATTTGGATGACCGGAATCTTCGCTTCGGGAAACATCGGTCGCAAGACGCTCCAGGTGCCATGGTCGAGCCCCCATTGAAGGTCGGTTTTTACGCCCTCCTGATGCAGTTCCTGGGCAATTTCGGCGGCCAGTTCAGGTGAACCGGGTGCAGGGTAGCGGGCATCGAAGAGCGCCTGTGGAAATCCGCCGAAATCGTGGATGGTCTCCGGCAGTGGATTCGCCGTTACCCGCGTGCCCTGCGTTTCCCAATGTGCCGAAATACAAACGATCGCCCGTGGTTTGGGAAGCTTTTGTCCGAGTGCCCGCCAGCTTTGCGAAAAAACGTTGTCTTCAATGGCATTCATCGGACTGCCATGGCCCACAAACAAAGCCGGCATCATCGGTGTGTTGTCGCTTTCAAATAGGTTTTGCAAGGCCGAAATAGGATTTGTCATAGTAAGCAGTATGCCCGATTGCAGGAAGGCTCGGCGTTTCATGTGCTGTGTTTTCGATGGTTCGAAGCTACACGATTAAATGTACGTACATACAATTAGGGCAAAGATTTTTTACAAGGCGCTTGAACATTGCTTAGTTTCGCCGCAAGAATCGTGTAGGTATGGCAAGAATTCTGGCCTTTGATTTTGGAACGAAGCGAACGGGCTTAGCGGTAAGCGACGAAGGGAAATCGTTTGCCTTTCCGCTCACGGTGCTCAATGCTGCTGAGCTGTTGCCCTTTGTGCAGGACTATCTGAAGAAGGAAAAAGTTGACACCTTTGTGGTGGGTGAGCCTAAACACCTGAGCGGTGAGCTGAGTGGGCCGCGTGAAGCTTTAAACAACTTTGTGCGCTACTTAGAGAAGCAGTATCCAAACATTCCGGTGCATCGTGTCGACGAGCGTTTTACCTCATCGATGGCCATGCAAACGATGATCAGCATGGGAACGAGCAAGAAGCAAAGGGCTCAGAAAGAGCATACCGACCAGATTAGTGCGGTTATCATTCTGCAAAGCTATCTGGAGCAACAGTCCTTTCGACGGATGTAAGCGACTTTGGTTATTTTTGCCGCATGATTTTGCCTATTGTCGCCTATGGCACACCGGTGCTGAAGCAAAAAGCAGCGCCCATCGACCCGGAGTACCCCGATTTAAAAGAGATTGTTGCCAACATGTACGAAACCATGTATGCAGCCAATGGGGTAGGGCTGGCCGCACCTCAGGTTGGACTCTCCATACGGTTGTTTATTGTGGATGCCACTCCGTTTGATGACGATGAGCCTCAGTTGAAAGGCTACAAGAAAACCTTTATCAATGCCGAAATCCTTGAGGAGCGCGACGAGCCCTGGTCTTTCAACGAAGGCTGTTTGAGCATTCCGGGCATTCGCGAAGATGTTCAGCGCAAGAAAACCATCCGCATGCGCTACCGCAACGAGTCGTTCGAACAGGTAGAGGAGGAGTTTACCGGAATTCTGGCGCGCATCATTCAGCACGAATACGACCATATCGAAGGCACCTTGTTTACCGACCGAATTAGTCCGCTGAAAAAAACCTTGCTCCGTTCCAAACTCAACAATATCAGCCGCGGACAGGTGAAAGTGGATTATCGCATGAAATTTCCCATGCTTCGTAAGTAATCAATTTTCTATTTTAGCCTAGAATTAGTGTTACGCTACTGCATAAACCAACTATGAAAAATCTACTTCGCATGTCCCTTTTCGCGCTTCTCACAATCGGCATGGCTGCTTGTGGAAGCAACAAAGAAGAGGCCTTAACCAAAATAAAGGAATTGGAGGGCAAGCTGCTGGATGCCAATGGAAATCCGAAGGATGAAGCCAGTGCCTACAACCTACAGGTTGCCTATGATGATTTTTCGGAGCGTTTTTCAGATGACCCTCAGGCTTCTGAATATCTGTTCAAGGCTGCAACCATTAGCATTAACCTAAACTGGGGCGAATCGGCCGTGAAAATTCTGGATAAATTCATATTGAAGTACCCCGAAAGCACCAGAGCTCCAGAAGCCTTGTTCTTTTTGGGTTACGTTCACGATAATCAGATTAACGACGATGTGAAAGCAGGCGAATACTACAATCAGTTCCTGAAAAAGTACCCTGGTCACACCTTCGCCAAAGACGCAGAAGCCTCTATTCGTAATCTGGGCAAAACCGACGAAGAGTTGATGCGTGAATTCGAAAAGATGAACGCCGATTCGCTGAAAAAAGATACGGCCAGCGCTTCGGTTTAAGTCGTACGATTAGCCCGTGCAATGGGCATTCTTGCCTGAGGCGCTTGCCCTAAATCTTCAGTTTTTCCCTCCAAAAATGCGTAGAAGCCCGCAATGGCGATCATCGCGGCATTGTCGGTGCAAAAGGCAAATGGCGGAATAAACACGCGATAACCTTTCTTGCTAAGGCTTTCAAAGGCCGTCCGCAAACCCGAATTGGCCGAAACACCGCCCGCCAAAGCCAGGGTTTTGATTCCATATTCTTGGGAGGCCTGCATTAGTTTTTCGAGGAGAATCTCAATCAGCGTCTTTTGCAACGAGGCACAAAGGTCGGCTTTACGGTTTTCGATGAAATCAGATTGCTCGGATTGTCCATCCTTGAGCTTCAGCATAAACGCGGTTTTTATGCCGCTAAAGCTGAAGTCCAAGCCCGGAACTTTGGGTTTAGGAAACCGAAAGGCTTCCGGATTTCCCTCGGCCGCCAATCGATCCACCCATGGTCCGCCCGGGTAAGGCAAACCTAGCAACTTGGCCGATTTATCGAAGGCTTCCCCAACAGCGTCGTCGGTCGTTTCTCCCAATACAGTCATCCGAAGCGGAGCTTCGACCAAAACAATTTGCGTATGTCCGCCCGAAACGGTTAAGCATAAAAAAGGAAACTCGGGACGCGGTTTTCCGCTATCAATCAGGTGAGCCAGCACATGTCCTTCCATGTGGTTTACGCCAATTAAAGGCAGATTGAGAGCCGCCGCAAAGCCTTTGGCAAAGGCACTTCCAACCAATAATGAGCCGGGCAGTCCGGGGCCGCGGGTATAGGCTACCGCATGGAGCGCTGCTTTGTCTATTTTTGCCTCATGCAATGCGGCATCTACCACAGGAACCATATTTTGCTGGTGCGTTCTGGAAGCCAGTTCAGGAACCACACCACCCCATTTGCGGTGAACATCCTGAGAAGCAACAATGTTGGCAAGCAATTTGTCACCCGCCAAAACCGCAGCACCGGTATCGTCGCAAGATGTTTCGATACCCAGAATATAAATCGGCTGCGTTCGTTCCATTTCTAAATTTGAAGGTGTATTAAAAGGCTCCGCAAAATAACGGGAATTTTTCTGCTCAGCATACTGCTGCTGCTCGTGGCGGCTATGGTGATTGCTCAGATTCCTGCATTCCAAACCTGGGCCGCCCGAAAAGTAGCCTTGCGGATGTCGGAAGCCATCGGGGCTCGCGTGGATATTCAAAAGCTTCGCATCCGCTTTTTCGACCACGTGTCGCTCGAAGGTTTTTATGTGGAAGACCTCCACAAAGACACCCTGCTTTACGTGGAAGAGCTTAGGGCCAATTTCGACGACGTGTACCTCAACGCCACCCATTTCGATTTCGACCGCGTGCTGATTCGGAACGGTCAGTTTAATGTGCGCCAGTTTTGGAACGAAGATGACCTCAACATTCAGTTTTTGCTCGATATTCTCGACCCGCCGCGACAGCCCGGCGACACCTCTCACAGCGTGCCGCCCGAACTCTTCTTCTGGCGAACTGATGTAGAAAACCTCGACTTCACCTACGAATACCGCGATACCATTCCCGACACCGGGTTTGGCATGAATTACGACCACCTTCGCATTCGGGACATTCACGCGCGCATCGACCGCTTTCTGATTATCAACGATTCGCTTTCCGGCGAAATTCGAAATTTTAGATGCTATGAGCCATCCGGCTTTGCCATACAACAGCTCAAAACCGACTTTATCGTAAGCTATACTACGATTGAGTTGGCCAACATGAAACTCAAAACGCCCCGAAGCAGCATGGAAGGCAAAGTGAGGTTCGATTACAGCTCATACGACGACCTGGCCTCCTTCATCGATTCGGTTCAAATCAGGGGTAAAATCAAACAATCGAAGGTGAATCTCGATGAGCTTGCCGTGTTTTCGGAGGAACTCAGGGGATTGGATTTAAATGTTCAGGTTTCAGGCAACGTGGTAGGCACCATCGACAATCTCAGAGGGCGTGGCGTAAGTCTGGAATTGGGCCGCCATACCCGGCTGAACGGGAACTTCCAGTTTCAGGGATTACCCGATGTTGATTCGACTTATTTTACGTTCAACCTGAAGGAGTTGCGAAGCTCAGCCGAAGACCTGCGGTTGATTCCGGCCTATCCGTTTTATCGCGGCGATAGCCTGAAAATCCCCAGGGAAATCGATAAACTGGGATTGATTACCTACCGCGGAAAACTGGGCGGAACACTCGACAATGTTTCAGCCGAAGGCCATTGGTTTACCGACCCCGGAGAGGTGATTGCCGACCTGAATTTGCGATACGACAACGAGATTTCCGATTACCGTTACGAAGGATTTGTATCCACACCCGGCTTTAACCTAAACGCCCTGGTGCCTACCAAACCGGCGGTGGGTGTTTTGGTGGGCGACGCGATTATTCAGGGCGAAAGCTTCAATCCCGATCGCCTCATTGCCTCGCTCGATGGTAGCATACAATCGATCGACCTGGCCGGTTATGCCTACCGAAACCTAAAGTTTGTGGGCGAGGTGGCGAAAAACGTATACAACGGGAATCTTCAGGTGAACGACCCCAACCTGATCCTGAGCTTTCAGGGCCTCGCCGATTTCTCGAAGCTGAACTCCCGCTTCGACTTCAGCGCCTCGCTCGATAAACTGAACCTCACCGCGCTCAAACTCCTGAAACGCGACTCTGCCTTTATTGTCTCGACTGAGGTAGTCTCGAATTTCACCGGCAATTCCATCGACAACTTGTTTGGTCAAATTGAGCTGAGTAACACACTGTTCAAGTATGGTAGTCAACGCTACCGAATGGAAGACCTGTTGCTGGAAGCCAGTGGCAATCCTTACGATCGCTTGATTTCACTCACTTCCGACATGGCCGATGTGCAGGTAGAAGGCTCATTCCGCCTGGCCACCATGCCCGGGGCGATTTCCGATGTACTCAACAGCTTTCTGCCCAGCTTTACGCTCATCGGTACGGGGCAGTCGCAGGATCCATTCCACCAGAACTTCCGTTATAGCGCTACGATTAAGGACATCAGCCTGTTGGAGGAGCTCTTTTTTCCCGACCTCAGCTTTCGAAAAACCACCACAATTAACGGTCGCTTCGATTCGGCCCGACGGCTTTTAAATGCGCAAATTGATGCCCCCGAATTCAACGCGTATGGCATCACCTTTAACCAGTTGAAAACCTCTGCTGTAGCCGAAAACAATCAGTTGCAGATCGATGCTGCGAGTCCGGTGGTGAACATTACCGACAGTGTGCGGGTTCGACACGTGCATTTAAGTTCAAATGCGGTTACCGATAACCTGGGGCTCTCGTTGGAGTGGGCTTCCAAAGACAATCTGCAGGCCGCCGATGCTCAGCTGAATGCCAACGCCTTGTTTCAGGGAGAATCCATCAGTCTTCGCTTGCTACCTTCTATTCTCCTCGTGGGCGATTCGTTGTGGCAGGTTAACGAGGAGAACAAGCTCACGTATTCGGGCGGCAAGCTCGACATCGACAATCTATCATTCATTCACAATACTGAGTTTGTGCGGGTGGATGGTGTTTTGAGCAGCAATCCGAGCGACGAGGTGGATGTGGTATTGGACAATTTCCAGCTGTCAAACCTCAATCCCTTCATCGCCGAGTCCGATTTGAGTCTGGGCGGAACTGCCCGCGGAATTATTACGTTGAGCGATTTAACCCGACAGCTATTGTTTACCTCCAACCTCGATTTGAAGGGCATCAAGGTGAATAATGATGCAATTGGTGATGGCGCGCTCATTTCGGAATGGGATCCGGATGGCAAGCGGGTCTTGCTCGAAGGCTTCCTGGGAACGACGGATTTTAAAAAACTCTCCTTCGACGGACACTTCAGTCCGGCCAAAAAGGAGAACAACCTCGATTTCGACATTGCCATCCGCAACCTGCGGCTGGAGCTTTTAAAACCTTATGTGGATGACCTTTTCTCGCAGGTGTCGGGCTTGCTCGACGGCGATTTGCACCTGAGCGGCTCACCCGATAAACCGGTGCTGGACGGCGAGCTTTCGTTCGATAAGCGCACCTTCCTCACTGTTGATTTGCTCAATACACGTTATCAACTGATGGATAAGGTGTATTTCCGAAAAAACCTCATTTATTCGAAAAGCCTGAAACTACGTGATGCACGACAAAGCACTGCCCGTTGTGAGCTCACGGTAAAACACAATTATTTCAAGGATTTTGACCTCGATGTCCTGATCAATGCCCAAAACCTACAGGCTTTGAATACCGTGGAGGGGCAAAGCGATTTGTTCTTCGGTACGGCTTACGCTACCGGAACATTTAGGGCTTACGGTAAACTCGACAACATTAAGATGGACATCAACGCCAAAACCGAAAAAGGCACGGTGTTCAATTTACCTTTGAGTGGGGCGGGCGATGTGAGTCAGCAAGACTTTATCGTTTTCGAAACGACCGAAACCAAGGCTGCGGAAAGTGCCAAGCTTCAGAAGAAAACAGAGTCTAAAGGCTACGAACTGAACTTTAATTTGGAGATTACGCCAGATGCAGAAGCCCGACTTTTGTTCGATCCTAAGGTGGGCGATGTGATTTCGGGAAATGGCAGCGCTAACCTTCAGCTCGAGGTAACGGAGGCCGGCGAGTTTAACATCTATGGCGATTACCAAATCGAGAAAGGGGAATACCTCTTTACCCTTCAAAACATCATCAACAAGAAGTTTATGGTGCGTAAGGGCGGTCAGATTCGCTTCCGTGGCGACCCTTACGATGCCGACATTGATCTGGCAGCCATTTACAGAGTGCGCACCTCGCTTTTCAACCTTGTGCGGAACATCGATTCTTCGGCGGCAGTAAAACGCCCAATCGACGTGGATGCCACCATGTATCTGAGCGACAAGCTCATGAAGCCAACCATTAAGTTCGACATTCAGCTGCCCAATGCCGACGATCAGATGAGGAATCTTCTCAAGTCGCAGATTGTTAGCGAAGACGACCTGAACCGTCAGGTTTTCGCACTCGTATTGTTCAGAGGCTTTTTGCCCAGTTTTCAGGGAGCTACCGACATTGGTAGTGTAAGCAACAATGGCTTTGAACTGGTGTCCAGTCAGCTGTCGAACATGCTTTCTCAGTTTAGCAAAGACATCAACATTGGCGTGAATTACAATCAGGGTGATGGCATTGCCGGTGATCAGGTGAATTTCGACTTTTCAACCCAGCTGTTCAATGATCGGGTCACGGTCGACGGCTCGGTGGGCACCATGGGCGGGGCGACCACCGCCAATACCACCAAAAACACCACTAATATGGTGGGTGAGTTTAACATTGAAGTGAAAGTAACGCCCGACGGCGCCATTCGGATTAAGGTGTTTAACCGATCGAATCAATACCTGCTCGTAACGAACGACGTGCCTTACACGCAAGGCGTGGGTGTGTTTTACCGGCGGGAGTTTGATACGATTGAAGAGTTAAGGCCCAAGAAAAAAAGAGACAAAGCAAACCGATAGAGCGCTGAATCTGTTTGCTTAGCGAAGCTCATTTCAACCTACCTTTGAGGCAATGCGTAAACACCTCATTTTTCTTTTTCTGTTAGCCGCTTTATCGGCCACGGCCAAAAGTGGTAAACCGCAGGCTGTCCTCCTTCACAGCTGCTTTATGATGTCGGGCAAAAACCCTTACGTCGAAACCTTTTTGATGGTTAGAGGGAGCAGTGTGGAGTACCGAAAAAACGAATCCGGGAATTACCAAGCCAGCATCGAAGTCATACTCACACTTTCGGAGAATGGGGTCATCCGCTTTGCGGACAAATACAACTTACTCAGCCCCGAAACACAGGATTCGCTGGTGGAGAACTTCAATTTCATCGACCAACAACGCATACCCGTTCCCAACGGGCAGTACAGCCTTGGAATACGGATTAAAGATCTGCATGCCGATGGTGAAGCCATTGAAGCCGAAGTGCCTGTAAGTGTGAATTTTGCGCCCGACTCAGTGAGTCTTTCCGATATTCAGTTGATCGAACGTTACGAGAAGGCTGAAAAACCGGGCCCACTCTACAAAGGAGGCTATACGCTGGTTCAAAAGCTGGGCGATTTTTATCCAGTCGAAGAAGACCGCTTAGCCTTTTATGCCGAGGTATACCGAAGCTTAGAAAAGTTGGGCGAAAACCAGAAATACCTGCTGAGCTGGCATATCGACGATCGCAAATCGGGCAAGCGCATAGAGGAATACAGCGGGTTTCGCCGATTTACAACGGCCATGGTAAACAGCGCTTTGGCCGAAATTGACATTAGCCGTTTGCCCTCGGGCGAGTATTGGCTGCAGCTGGAGGTCAGAGACCAGCAAAACGTGGTGCAGGAGAGCAAGAAAGTGAATTTCACCCGCTACAATCCTCAGCAAATCACCAGTCTGGAAAACCTCGTTACCGTTGTTACCGAAGGCTCCTTTGCCGAAAACTACAAGAACCCCGATAGCCTCGCTGAGCACATTCGCTGCCTTTCGCCCATTTCGTCGCCCATGGAGCGGACATTCGCCGGAAATCTCCTGAAGGAGAAGAACCTGGAAAACATGAAGCAGTACTTCCTCACCTTTTGGAAAAACCGCGATGACGCAGAGCCTTCCAAGGCTTGGGAAAACTATTATCTGGAAGTGCGGAAGGTGCAGAATTCCTTTGGAACCTCCATTAAAAGAGGGTATAGCACCGACCGGGGCCGGGTGTATTTGCAGTATGGTCCGCCCGACAACCGCACCGTAAGTTTGCGCGAACCATCGGCTTACCCTTACGAAATCTGGCATTATTACAAGATGAAGAACCAGACCAACCGCCGATTTGTGTTTTACAATCCCGATTTGGTCACCAACGACTTCACCTTGCTCCATTCTGATGCTTTGGGCGAGCCTCAAAACGATCAGTGGATGTTTTTCATCATGAAGCGCGACACTCAAACCAACGATATTGACGCGGAGATTTCTGATCCACACTTTGGCTCGCAGCTTCGCGAAAATTTCCTAACGCCCCGTTAATGCTGTATTGGCTCATCCGCAGTGTTGGAGCCCTGCCGGCACTGTTGCCCCTTCGGATGCTGTATCCACTCTCTACCGCACTTTCCTGGTTTACGGGTGTGTTGTTTGGCTATCGCCGGATGGTTGTAGAACAAAACCTCCGCAATGCCTTCCCCCAATTCAGCACGGCGCAACTGCAATCGGCGGTAAAACAGTTTTACATGCATTTTACCGATACCCTCGTGGAGACTTATGCCATGCTCGCCATGCGCAAGGACAGGCTTCCGCGCCGCATTCGGGTCAAGAATCCCGAATTGCTAAGCCGTTACCACGCCGAAGGAAAATCGGTGATCGCCGTTGGAGGTCATTTCGGCAATTGGGAATGGCTCGGCACGGCCTTACCATTGTTGAGTCCTTACCCGGTTTTGGCGGCTTATCGTCCTCTTTCCAACCCAAGTATCGACCGGCTGATGCGCGAGATTCGCAGCATACACGGCACTTGTCTTTTACCCGATACCCAAATTTACCGGGCCATGCGCAGCAGTACCGAACCCGTGCTCACATATTTGATTGCCGACCAAAGTCCGCTGCCCGAAAACGCCCGTTGGTTGCCCTTTTTAAATCAGGAAACCCCTGTTTTTATGGGACCTGAAAAAATGGCCCGCGCATGCAACGCCGTTGTTGTATTTTTGGCCATGCGACGCATTCAACGAGGCTATTATGAGGTGGAGGTGCTTCCGGTAACGGAAAACCCGCTGGGTGAGGACGATTTAGTCATCACCAAACGCCACCTTGAGCTGCTTGAAAACGAGATACAGTCGATGCCTTCGGCCTGGCTGTGGTCGCACAAACGCTGGAAACACCGCAAGCCCGAATGAGAGTCGCCGTTGTTATTCTGAATTGGAACGGACAGCATTTGCTTCGGCAATTTCTTCCCGGAGTGCTACGGTTTTCGCCGAACGCCGAAGTTGTGGTAGCCGACAATGCCTCAACCGACGATTCGGTGAACATGCTGAAGGAGGAATTTCCAACGGTACGCATCATCCGTATTCCTACCAATAAAGGCTATACCGGAGGCTATAATGAGGCCCTGCGGGAAATCGATGCGGAGTATTGCGTGCTGCTCAATTCCGACATTGAAGTGACGGAAAACTGGCTCGACCCGGTTATTGCGTTGATGGATTCTGATGAAAACATTGGAGCCGTGCAGCCCAAAATCAGGGCCTTTAAGCAAAGGTCGCATTTCGAATATGCCGGTGCTGCCGGTGGTTATCTCGACCGCTTGGGCTTTCCATTTTGCCGGGGACGAATTTTTGAGGTGCTCGAGGAAGATCTGGGTCAATACGACGATACCCGCGAGGTGTTTTGGGCTTCGGGCGCCTGCATGTTTGTGCGCACCGAGGTGTTTCGCGCCTGCGATGGCTTCGATGAGAGCTTTTTTGCCCACATGGAAGAAATCGACCTGTGCTGGCGCATGAAGAATCAGGGCTGGAAAGTGATGTATGAACCTAAATCGGTGGTGTTTCACATTGGAGGAGGAACCCTCGATAAATCGAATTGGAAGAAGACCTATTTCAATTTCAGGAACAACCTCGAGTTGATGTACAAAAACATCGAAGACAAGTACCTGTTTCGCAGTCTCTTTGTGCGTATGCTTTTGGATGGAGTCGCGGCCTTTAAGTTCTTGTTTTCCAATGGATTTTCGCATTTCTGGGCGATACTCCGGGCGCATTTGCATTTTTACCGACTGCTGCCTCAGATTCGCCAAAAACGCCGGGCGCTCAAAAAGAAAGTACACAATCGAAACAGCACGGGTGTTTACATGGGCTCGGTGGTAATCGACTATTTCATCCGCAGTAAACGCAGTTTCAAGGCTTTGCCCATCGACCCTCAACGATAACTCCTCATGGAAAATCCATTTGTGCTCAGTTTAGACCAGATTTTCACGGTAACGCTTACCCTTTTCGCCATCATCGATATTGTGGGTTCCGTTCCCGTTTTGGTTTCGATGAAGAGTAAAATCGGCGACGTGAATCCCGGAAAAGCCACGCTGGCCTCCGGTTTTCTGATGATTGCCTTTCTCGCGTTTGGAGCGCCATTTCTCAGCATGTTGGGCGTCGACCTCAAGTCGTTTGCCGTGGCCGGTTCCATTGTCATATTTATCATGGGACTCGAAATGGTGATGGGTATCGAGCTTTTCCGGCAAGATCCCGATGTGGGTTCAGGCAGCATCGTGCCGGTGGCCTTCCCGATTATTGCCGGTTCCGGAACACTCACCACCATCATGTCGTTGCGCGCCGATTATGGAGTGTATAATATTTTAATCGGCATTCTGATCAACCTCATTGCCGTTTATATCGTGCTGCGTTCAATCAACTTTTTGGAACGGAAGCTGGGTAAAAGCGGACTATTCGTGATTCGGAAATTCTTCGGTTTGATCCTGTTGGCCATTGCCATCAAAATCTTCCGAAACAACCTGGGCGTGTAAAGTCCAGTCAATCAGGTTTTTTGTTTAGCCTTATCGGCGGATGACTTTGGTTTGTTAAATTGTTAACAAATCGATTGTTTGTATGATTAATTCGTATTGTTTGGTTTGCTGTCTTATCGGTTTGTTATCTTTGTGTTCGAATGTCTATCAATAAAGCAATGAACACACAGGAAGACGATCTTCGGTATTACTTCCGCTCTGCCTTTTCGGCCACGGTGGTCATTTTCGCCCTGGTTGACGGGAAATTGAGCATTTTACTACAGCGGCGCGACAAGGAGCCGTACAAAGGAAAGTTTGGATTACCGGCTTGCATGCTGTATCCGAACGATGTGATTGAAGACCGTGTTGAGGATTTATTGCGTCAAACCACCGGCACTTCTCGATTTTACAAAAAGCAGATACGGGCATTTACCGATACTACGCGGCATCCTTTGGGGCGGGTTATCAGCATTGGGTTTTATGCTATGGTGAATTACGCAGAGTGTGTGTTGCCCGATCATGCTGAGTTTGTGTGGATGGAGTTTCGTACCCTGCCTGCTTTGCCCTTCGACCATAACGACATTGCCGAGGCTGCTCACCGGAGGCTTTTGGCTAAGTTAAGCACTCAGCTTGCCGGCTTTGAATTACTGCCTGAGTTGTTTACCCTCAAGCAGTTGCAGGAGATGTATGAGTCTGTTTTGGGTCATTCTCTCGACAAACGGAATTTTCGGCGAAAAGTGTTACGTCATGATGTGGTACAGGAGACCGGAGAACATCTTCAACCCTGGCACGAAAGCGGGAAAGCACCTATGCTTTACAAACTCGACCGCGAAACCTACGATCGAAACCGTTCGCTTGGAAAGGTGTACGACTTGTTTTAAGTCGGTCTCAATCTTTATCAGTTATTTAGCCGCCGATCCCAAACCTGAAAGCGCATGTCGAAGCGGTTTTTCTCATCAGAGGCATGTACCAGTTCTAAGGAGAGTGACCATTGGCTGAAGTCAATCTGAGGAAAAAACGTATCGGCATCCGCCACGGTAGTGGCTACCCTTGTTAAATAAAGCCTGTTGGCCAGAGGGAGGGCTTCGCTGTAGATCTGACCGCCTCCAATTACCATTACTTCCGTTTCTTCACCAACAAGTTTGAGTGCACTTTGCAGGCTGTTGGCCAGCTCCACGCCCGGAATTTCAAGCGCCGGATTGCGGCTAATCACAATGTTTCTTCGTTTTGGAAGCGGCTTACCAATGCTATCATAAGTCTTTCTGCCCATGATTACCGGCTTGCCCAGTGTTTGCTGTTTGAACCAGGCCAAATCTGACGGCAGGTGCCATAAAAGCTGGTTATCACGCCCAATGGCGCCTTGCTCGTCGGTAGCAACGATTAGAGAGAGGCTCATACCGATACCTCCGCTTTGATGGCCGGGTGAGGATCGTAATTGAGCAACTGGAAGTCATCATAGCGAAAACTAAACAAGTCCTTCACTTCCGGATTCAGCCGCATTTGAGGAAGCGGACGAAAATCGCGACTCAACTGCAAACGTGCCTGTTCGAGGTGATTCAGGTAGAGGTGAACATCGCCGAAAGAATGAATGAATTCTCCGGGCTGAAGTCCGCACACCTGCGCCAACATCAGCGTAAACAGCGCGTAAGAGGCGATATTGAACGGCACTCCGAGGAAAGTGTCGGCAGAGCGTTGGTACAATTGACAGCTCAGCTTTCCTTCGGCCACGTAGAATTGAAAGAGGCAATGGCAGGGTGGAAGTGCCATGTTTGGAATATCGGCTGGATTCCAAGCACTTACGATAAGGCGGCGCGAATTGGGGTTTTGCTGAATTTGTTTGAGCAGATCGGCAATCTGGTCGATGGTTTCTCCATTTTTCCCCGGCCAGGAGCGCCATTGGTAGCCATAGACCGGACCGAGGTTGCCGTTTTCGTCGGCCCATTCATCCCAAATGCTTACTCCATTTTCTTTCAGGTAGGCAATATTGGTATCACCTTTCAGAAACCAGAGTAGTTCGTGAATGATGGAGCGAACATGCAGCTTCTTGGTGGTGATCAATGGAAAACCTTCGCTCAGATCGAAACGCATTTGGTAGCCAAAACTACTGAGTGTCCCTGTTCCTGTTCTGTCTTGCTTTTTCACCCCATTGTCGAGCAAGTGCTGCAAGAGGTCGTGGTACTGTTTCATGTGGGGAAAAGTGGATAATCAAAAAACGGCAAACTTCTTCAATCGTCGGAGCTTGGGGGCGCTAAGTTTTCAAAAATTATGAGCCTCGGTTTTGGCATTTTCGGTTGACCGGGTTTTCAACAACCTGCCTTTTTTTTTGAAAAGTATTGTTTGTTCGACGGATTATTCGTCGCTATATTTGCTCATCCATGGCCGATTTACCGAACAACAGAGCTGTAGCGCACATTGATCTTGACAGTTTTTTCGTCAGTGTTGAGTGTTTGCGCGACACCCGCCTGAAAGGTCTGCCGCTCATCATTGGGGGCAACAGCGACCGGGCGGTGGTATCGTCGTGCAGTTATGAGGCCCGGCGTTTTGGTGTGCATTCGGCCATGCCGGTCAAGCTGGCCAAGCGGCTTTGTCCCGACGCCCTTGTTATTCAGGGCGATATGGAATTGTACAGTCGCTACTCGCAGCTGGTTACCGAGGTGGTTCGCGACGCGGTGCCTTTGTATGAGAAGGCCTCCATCGATGAGTTTTATCTCGACTTAAGCGGCATGGATCGCTATTTTGGCACCTGGCGGTGGATGGTAGAGCTCAAAGACAAGATTGTGCGTGAAACCGGACTGCCCAACACCTTTGCGCTTTCGGTCAACAAAACCGTTTCGAAGATTGGAACGGGTGAGGCCAAGCCGAACGGACAGCTACAAGTGCCGTTTGGAACGGAAAAGTCGTTCCTCTCTCCGCTGTCGATCCGAAAGATTCCTATGATTGGCGATAAAACCTATACCACTTTGTGCAGTATGGGTATTCGTCGCATCGAGACGCTTCAGCAGATGCCGGTTAGAGCCATGGAGCAAGTCATGGGAAAGCATGGCATCCTCATCTGGAACAAGGCCAATGGCATTGATAACAGTCCGGTAGAGCCCTATCATGAGCAAAAGTCCATCTCCACCGAGCATACCTTCGAAACCGATACCATTGATGTGGTGAAGCTTCGCGAGTTGCTTGCCGCCATGTCGGAAAAGCTGGCTTACAAGCTTCGGCGGAAGAACCGGCTTTGTGGTTGCATCGCGGTAAAAATCCGGTATGCCGATTTTGACACGGTCACCAAGCAGTTGAAGATTCCCTACACGGCCAACGACAAAACCATACTGCAAACGGTACAGCAGCTGTTCAAGCAAAGCTATCAGCGCCGGCTGCGCATTCGGCTCATTGGTGTTCGGCTTAGCGATTTGGTGCAGGGCTCTCTGCAAATCAGCCTTTTCGACGATACGCCTGAAATCATCAATCTCTACCAGGCCATGGACCGCATTCGCAATCGATACGGGGCTACAGCCGTTCAACGCGCCATTACGCTGGGCGTCGATTTCAGAGAGTATCAGTCGGAATAACATCTGGTGGTTACGCTAGGGCCTACTGAAAAAAACTCAATGAATTTATTGTAAGTGGTTTAGCAACTGTTTGAACCGATTCAAGTGCAAGGTTTTAAGCCCTATTTTTTCAATTCCTGTGCAGCTGAACTTTCAAACTCTAAATCTTTTCGTTAGCCAGAAATACATCATCTGCTTCGTTACCCGCGGCTTGCAGTATTCTTATACAGCTTCGCCTTGTCGCCTCGCATCTGATGCATTTCTGACTTTTTCATTAGGCCCTATGGTAAACTCAAGGTAGTCTCATGATCGCCGCGGGTTTCGCTTACCTTTTGGTTGGATGAAATCCTATTCCATAATCATCCACTGCAGGAGCAGATACTTTCCGTTCCTCAACTCGACAAACAAATCATAAAATTCTACTCAATCCCCAAAATGCTGTTGATGAAATGGGAGTGCGAACCGCATTTTTTTCTTGACAATCCGGTTGAAATGGGCGAAGGGATTCCCACAGCTTTCCCCTTGCCGGTCTAAAGTTCGGCCTCAGCCCCATACGCCCGACCAGCCAAAATTTTTGAAATCAACAGCATGGTGGAAAACCCTGTGGAGGAATGGTGGAAAACGCGGAGGGCTCAATGAAGGCAAGCTTCGGTGGTATTTCCTACGGCTTCCAAGCATGATTGTGTTGCTCAATGACCATCCTTCACACCAAAACCGGCCAATGGTACCATCATGTACTTTCGATTCCTGAAATGGACAAACGAATCATAAAATTCTACTCAATCCTTAAAATGCTGTTGATGAAATGGGTATGCAAGCCGCATTTTTTCCTTGACAATCCGGCTGAAATGGGCGAGGGGATTCCCACAGCTTTCCCCTTCCCGGTCTAAAGTTCGGCCTCAGCCCCATACGTCCGACCAGCCAAAATTTTTGAAATCAACAGCACGGTGGAAAACCCTGTGGAGGAATGGTGGAAAACGCGG
Organism: Bacteroidota bacterium; assembly: GCA_947459155.1. GTDB lineage: Bacteria > Bacteroidota > Bacteroidia > M30B66 > M30B66 > CAMCXT01. Next base: position 22,143 of record CANHCM010000013.1, read on the forward strand.
AGGGCTCAATGATGTCAAGGCATTTAAGATTGAACCTGAAATTAAGTAATGCTCAGCAGCCAAGCCATCAGTGAACATGTGGGTATTGAAAAAGGCTGAATCCACTAAAGCGACTCTAA
>CANHCM010000014.1 GCA_947459155.1 Bacteroidota bacterium
CATCACATCATGCAGGAAAAACCCCGCGCACTGATCATTTACACCGGCGGCACCATTGGCATGGTGAAAGACTCTCTAACCGGTTCGCTGATGCCGGTTAATTTCGAGCGACTGCTGGCGAACATTCCGGAGATTGCCAAGCTCGACATCGAGCTCGACATTCACACCTTTGAGCCGACGATCGATTCGTCGAACGTTGACCCGGAGCATTGGGTGCGGCTGGTGGAGGTGATTGAGGACAATTACGATCGCTATCAGGGCTTTGTGATTTTACATGGCTCCGATACGATGGCTTATTCGGCTTCGGCTATCAGTTTTATGATTGAGAATTTGTCGAAGCCCATCATTTTCACCGGTTCGCAGTTGCCCATCGGGGTTTTGCGCACCGATGCGAAGGAGAATTTCATCACCGCCCTCGAAATTGCCGTTACGCGCTTGCACGACCGGCCCATGGTTTCGGAGGTCTGCATCTATTTTGAATACCATTTGTTGAAGGGCAACCGCACGACCAAGTACAGCTCGAGCCATTTCAATGCCTTTACCAGCGCAAATTATCCTTCCTTGGCCGAGGCCGGAGTTCAGATTCGGTTTAACGAGTCTCTGCTGAGGGTGTACAACGGCAAGCCCACGGTTTTCCACAAGAAGCTGAGCACCGATGTGGCCATCCTGAAGGTGTTTCCTGGAATGACGCCGGCTTATGTTCAGGCCATTTTAGGAATTCCCGGTTTGAAGGGTTTGGTACTGGAAACGTTTGGTTCGGGCAACGCGCCTACGGCTCCGTGGTTTATTGAGGCCATCACCCATGCCGTATCGAAAGGCGTGGTGGTGGTAAACATTACCCAATGTTTGAGTGGCGCGGTAATGCAAGGCAAGTACAAAACCAGCACCCTGCTGGGAAGTGCCGGTGTGATGAGCGGTTACGACATGACTACCGAAGCCGCCGTTACCAAGCTGATGTATCTTTTTGGCAAATACAGCGATGTGGAAGAGGTGCGTCGACTGGTGTCGGAGCCGCTGCGCGAAGAGCTTAGCCTGCAATCGTGGAACAATTAGGGTTACTACCCACGTAGGGCCTACTGAAAAACACTCAATGAATTTATTGTAAGCTGTTTAGCAACTGTTTGAACCGATTCAAGTGCAAGGTTTTAAGCCCTATTTTCTCAATTCCTGTGCAGATGATGTTGCAAACTCTAAAAGTTTTCGTTAGCCAGAAATACATCATCTGCTTCGTTGCCCGCGGCTCGCGGTATTCGTATACAGCTTCGCCTTGTCGCCTTGCATCTGATGCATTTCTGACTTTTTCAGTAGGCCCTACGTAGGGCTCACTGAAAACACATTTTCTTGAATTGTCCTGTTTTACAGGGCCTGCAATCGTTTCGGCACGCTTGGTTGTCAGACTTTTGCCATCACCCTTTGGGGTAATGTAAGTTTGGTGTAAGATATTCTTAATCTGCAATTTGCTTTTTACCCTGTAATTCCCCAGTTTGCGAAAAAATCAGACACTATGAAGAAAATCTACTTGCTTATCCTAAGTCTCGGGATGGGAATGACGGGCGCCCTTCAAGCCCAGCGTCAATGCGGTACCATGGATCATCTGCATGATGCTCTCCAGCAGAATCCGCTCATTGAGCAGAAAATGCATGAAATTGAGGAGCACACGCGCCAGTTCGAGGCAGCGGGCAATCACGAGCGGGTGGTTATCAACATTCCCGTGGTGTTCCACATTGTGCATCGCAACAGCACTCAAAACATTTCCGATGCACAAATTCAGTCGCAGCTTACGGTGTTAAACAACGATTTCCGCAGACTGAACGCTGATGCATCACTCGTTCCTTCTACCTTCACCGGCGTTGCTGCCGATATGGAATTCAACTTCTGTATGGCACAGCGGACGCCATCAGGCGCAGCCTTTAACGGCATTAACCGCGTGGCTTCCACCCGCACTTCGGCCTTTGGAACCAACGATGCGGTGAAGTCGGCCTCCACCGGCGGAACTCCGGGCTGGAATCCCAATGAATACCTGAATGTGTGGGTATGCGAAATTGGGAACAACATTCTGGGTTACGCTACCTTCCCGGGAACGGCGACTTCGACCACCGACGGTGTGGTGATTGACTTCCGCTACTTCGGTACCACCGGCACGGCTACAGCGCCCTTCAACCGTGGCCGCACCGCTACACACGAGGTGGGCCACTGGCTTAACCTCCGCCACATTTGGGGCGACGCCACTTGCGGAAGCGACCTGGTAAACGACACTCCAACACACAACACTGCTAACTATGGTTGTCCAACCTTCCCACATTTCTCTACCTGTACCGGTGCGCCCATCGAAATGACCATGAACTACATGGATTACTCCGATGATGCGTGTATGTATATGTTCTCGGCCGGACAAAAAGCGCGTGCCCAGGCCTTGTTTGCTGCCGGAGGCGCTCGCGCCGGATTGCTTAGCTCTCAAGCTTGCTCTCCACCATCGGGCGGAGGCACAACCTGCAACACTCCCGGCAGCCTGAGCACCGGCTCAATTACGGCTTCGTCTGCCACCCTTTCATGGGCTGCAGTTTCGGGTGCAGTATCGTACAATTTGGAGTACAAAACCGCAGCTGCCACCACATGGACGACCTTCAACACGGCTGCTACTTCGGTTAACCTCACCGGACTTGCCGCCTCTACGGCTTATAACTGGCGGGTGAGTACAGTGTGTGCTTCCTCCAGCAGCGCGGTATCGGCCACGCAGAACTTCAGCACTACAGCCGCTGTAACCTGCACCGACACCTACGAGGCCAACAATTCTATCTCGGCGGCCCGCACCATTCCGCTCAACACCAACATTCAGGCAATCATCTCGAGCAGCACCGATCGCGACTATTTCCGCTTTAGCAATACTACCGCGGCACGCAACGTTCGGGTAACCTTGACTAATCTTCCGGCCGATTACGATTTGCGCCTTTACCGCGGAAGCTCTCAGGTGGGTATTTCGCAGAATGGCGGAACCACCAGCGAAACCATCATTTATAACAACACCCTCGCGGCCACCACTTACAACGCTTACGTTTACGGATACAACGGTGCTTTCGTGAGCGGCGCTTGCTACACGCTGCGCGCTGAAATCAGCGGAACCTCATTCTTAAGAGATGCCGGCGAAGCCATTGCCGACGAGGCCGAAGTTTCTTACGAAGCCTTGCAGGTGTATCCAAATCCAAGCAACGGCGTGCTTAACATTCGCCTGCAGCCCGAGGGCGATTTGCGCCAGACCATCGAAGTGTTTAACAACCTCGGTCAAAGAGTAGAGTCGGTAGAACTCGAGTTCAGCAAAGACGCACCGGCTGCGGTAATTACCCTCAGCGATCTCAACGACGGCCTCTATTACGTGCGCGTTTTTGATGGCAATGAGGTACAAACCCGCCGCATTTTACTCAAGAAATAATCGCTCCATTCCTGTCAAACAAACGCAAAGCGAAGGTCAAGTCCGACCTTCGCTTTTTTTATGGCCTCTCGCCAAGTTTTCCGGCAAGTACGGGCATTGTAGATCTTTTCGCTTAGACTCCGCCGAAAAGCACTTCATGCATTTGATTTGTGTCTCCTCTCAATGCGCGTTGACCTTCGTTTACATCAACTTCCGGCTGTTACCCAGCGAAAATCCACCCTTCTGTTAAATGCCGAAGGTAAAATCAAAGGATGAATGAATCATTAACGGCTTACTTTACTCAACTTCGCCTCGGTAAGCCAGTATTTTCTTGTAGTTTACCAATAAGGGTATCATAAAAGCCGCCACCACCAAAGCGCAAATTAAATAGGCATAACGCACGTTTCCGCTATGGTTGAAGAATGGAATGGCAAATACAGCGCTTAAGGCGGCTCTAAAGAGAATGTTGAGCGATTGAAATACCGAACTCACCCGGCCGATGGTTTGGTTGGGAACGTGTTGAAAAATCCACGTTGTACGTAATACGCGGGCTCCGGCATTGCTCAGTCCCAACAAAACGCTCAGGAAGAAGTAGAACACCGTATCGCGTGTGGCGGCGGCCAACAGATAAATGAGTACGGCCAAAGCCATCATTACCAACACTCCAAAGGGAAGTCCTTTCGTGCGAAAAATCCTCACAATACCCAGCCCGGCCAGCATAGCTCCCAAGGAGTAAAAGAACTCTGCCAGGGCATAACTTCCGGCGCCGGCCCGTAGGTGTTGGTCGGTGTATAGCGGTAAGAGCTGCTGAACGGTGATGAGTAAAACGATGAATATGGCATAGGAGGCATTGCCAAAGAGAAACACCAATGGATGCTTCTTCAGAAAAGCGATGCCGCCACCAATGCGTTTCCAAACGCTGCCTTCTTCGCGCTTGCGTGTGCTGATGGGTGTGTACCGGATGGCCACAATGAGCACGATGCTGAGTGCGTAGGTTAAGGCATCGGCGAGAAAAATCTTGTGTAAAGGCCAGGGCTCAATTTCAGGCAGCCAGCCATCAGGCGATAGCCCACTGAGCAACAAGGCCCCGGCCGCACCGGAGAGGATTGAGGTACTTTGACCAATCACCTCGGTCATTGAGGTAAATCGGCCATAATAAGCGCGCTCGGTGATTTCCTGTCCGAAGGCGTAAAGCGCAGGGTAATGGATGTTGTAGATTAAAATGGTGCCTGAGAAAACGGCCATTGCGCCCCAGGTGCCGACGTCGCCCTTCAGGAAACCGTAGGCGCTCACCAGGCCTAAGAGCAATCCGCCGAAGGCATTAATTCCCACAAACACCCATTTGCGGGAGTAACGGTCGATGAGCGTACCGGCGTACAAGCCCCAGAAAAGCATCACAATGGTGGTGAGTGCGTAGAGCCATCCGAAAAGCTCGGGTTGATTAAGCACTTTGCTGAAATACCAGGGAATGGCCAGCATGGTGATGCCCTGTGCCAGTCCCGAAATGGTATTGGCAGTGAACAGGAGTCGGTAGGCTGAGCGGTTTTTCATGGGCCCTGCATTAGGCGCTATGGAGGAGATTGCCGTAAATTGGCTTTGTGAATCCGCTGTATACCGTTTCGGCTGCCTTAGAGAAGATGAAGAAGTACTGCGCCTTCCAGGACCGTTGTATTGCTGAGGTGCGCCAAAAGCTGGCTTCGGAAGGTTTTCGCGGCGAGCCGGCCGAGTTTGTGATTGCCGAGCTCATTTCAGAAGGCTTCATCAACGAAGAGCGTTTCGCCCGGAGCTTTGCCCGTGGGAAGTTCCGCATTAACCAGTGGGGACGGGTAAAGATTGAGGCGGGTTTGAGGGCGAAAGGCATCAGTTCGGCGTGTATTCAGAGAGGAATGAGCGAAATTTCGGAGGCGGAATACTCCAGCAGCGTGAAAAAGTGGGCGCTCAAACTAAAGCCCAAGACCGGCAATCCGGCGAAAGACCGAAAGCTCTGGATGCAGCGCCTGATGAGCCGGGGCGTTGAGCCCGCTTGGGTTTATCGCCTCACGGGAAGCCAGGCTTCCGACGAAGAGCTCCCGGATTAGTTTCCGGGGAATGCCCTGAGCAAGTCAGGGAACAGTCCCAACACCAAAGTGAGGAACATACCGGTAAACACCACCAGGTTGAATCCAACGTTCGCCTCGATGCGCTCAGGAATATTGCCTTCGTTGTGGAATGCGTAAACAACCGGACGGAAGTAGTAGTAAACCCCAATGAGCGAACCGAGAATGGCCACCAACACAGCAATGAGAAGGTTGCTGTTCATGGCGTTCACAAAGAGGAAGTACTTGGCAAAGAAACCTGCCAGCGGCGGAATACCGGCCATTGAAAACATCGAAACCACTAAGGCCGCGGTCAGTAAAGGGTTGTTTTTCGCCAGCCCTTTGAACTGGTCGATTGGCAATTCGTTTTTTGCACCGCTCAGGGCGATGACTACACTAAAGGCAGTGATTGAACCCACCGAATAGACCACCGAATAGTAGAATACCGATGAGGCTGAAAGCTCGTTTAAGGCCAAAACGGGGAGCAGCAAGTAACCGGCATGGGCAACACCCGACCAGGCCAACATTCGCTTTGCCTCGTTTTGCATGACCGCCGAAACATTCCCCAGCAGCATCGTTACCACGCAGATTACCCACAAGGCCTGATACCACACCGAATCCATTCCGGAGAAGCAGGTGTCGAACAGTTTGTAAAACGCTGCAATGGCCGCAGTTTTCACTACAGTGGCCATGAATGCCGTAATCAATGTAGGGGCACCCTGGTAAACGTCGGGCGACCAAAAATGGAAGGGTGCGGCTCCCAGTTTAAAGGTGAATCCAATCATGGTGAGGAACACACCGGTTTTAAAGAGCAGCGGGATTTTCTCGGTTTCTGTATTGCTTACATAGTCTGAGATAACAGCCAGATCAAAGCTATTACACACTCCAAAAAGCAAAGTAAGTCCGAACAGCAGAACACCCGACGCAAACGAGCCGAGGAGGAAGTACTTCAGCGCCGACTCGTTCGATGAAAGGTGCAGGCGTCGGCTTCCGGCCATGATGTACAAGGCGATGGAAAGGATTTCTACGCCTACGAAAAGCATCACCAGACTTGAGTAGGAGGTCATGATCACTCCACCGGTAGCCGAAAACAGCATCAAAGCGTAGATGTCGGCCACATTGCTGTCTTCGTAGCGGAAGTGCCAGCTGGCCATCAACATAATCAGGATTAAGGTGAAGATAATCAGACCATTGAACGAGACTGCATAGTTGTCGTAGGTCATCATACCAAACCATGCGGTATTGCTGCCCCAGTCGAGGGCGTTCAGCACAAAGGCGGCAATAAGTCCGAGCAGGGCCACCGGAATAAGCAGCTTCTTCTGATCAAAGGCTCCAAGAAACAGAATCAGGAAGCCAAGCAGCGACAAGAGGATCAGTGTAGACATATCAGTTCGTAACGGCTAGATGCTGATCAATCTGAAACAGCAGGAATTTCACCGACTCGTCGGTCAGGTTGAAGATGAATTGAGGGTAGATACCAAACAGCACAATCAGGCCAACAATGGGAAAGAACACCCATTTTTCGGAGGCGCTGAGGTCGCTGAAGCTGGTAATTGCAGGATTTTCACCCAACATGGTGAATTTGTAGGCGCGAAGCATGTACACCGCTCCCAGAATAACGGTTAAGCCGGCCAATGCGGCAAACCAGTAACTGTATTCGTAGAGGGCGTTAAGCAGGAGGAACTCTCCGATGAAGCTGTTGGTTAAAGGCAATGCGGAGCTGGCAAAGGTGATGACCATAAACACGGAGGCAAAGGCCGGAGCGTGTTGCCTGATTCCGCCCAGGTTTTCCATCACGGTAGTGCCTCGACGCTGCATGAAAATTTCGGCCACAAAAAACAGCCCTACCACGTTTACACCGTGCGCAATCATTTGTACCAGTGCGCCCTGCAAGCCAATTTGGCTCATGGTGAACAAGCCTGCAGTGATAAGCCCCACGTGCGCAATAGAACTCCAGGCGGCCATTCGGCGAAAGTCTTTCTGTCCGATGGCAATCCACGAGGCGTAAATGATACCAGCAATACACATGACGATGGCTACATCGGCGTAAATGCTGGCCGCCAAAGGCGTGATGGGTAAAATCCAACGCATGATGGAATAGATACCCATTTTAAGCATGATACCCGAAAGCAGCATGGCTCCGGCATTGGGTGCCGTAGTGTAGGTGTCGGGTTGCCAGGAATGAAACGGTAGAAGCGGTATTTTGATGGCATAGGCCGCGAAGAAGGCCCAGAAAACCCAACGCTGGCTTATGTCATCGAGGCGAAGGTTGTACAAGTCGCCAATAACAAACGACCGTGGCTCGGTTTGCAGATAAAGCCAAATGATGGCAGCCAGCATCAGCAAGCTTCCGCTGAGGGTGTAGATGAAAAAGCGGAATGTTACCTTCACCCGGTTTTCGCCGCCCCACAGTAAAACGATGAAGTAGATGGGAATCAAAGCCAACTCCCAGAAGATGTAATACAGGAACACATCCAAAGAGATGAAAACCCCAACCAGTGCGCTTTGCATGAAAAGCATCAGGAAGTAAAGTAAGGCCGGCTGCTTCCATTCGCGGTTCCAGGTCGACAATACAATGAGGGGCATCAGGAAATTGGTGAGAATCACCATCAGCAAACTAATGCCATCCAGGCCCACAAAAAAGCGAATGCCAAAGGAGGCAATCCAGGGGACATCAACCATGCCTTGCATATTGGCTAAATAGCCGGAGCGGTAGTTAATGTTAAACAGGAAGATGGCGTAAGCGGTGAGCAGCACCTGAACCAGCGTAGCGCCCAGCGCAATTTGCTTGGCACGGGCAGGAACAAACAAACACAGCAAACCGGCAACGAAAGGGAAGGCCAGCAGGGCTACAGTGAGAAATCCTGTGAGGGGGAGTAGAGCACTATCCATGGTCTGCATGCTTAATTCAGAAAGAGGTTAGCCGCCAGTAAGGCAAGGATGCCGAGGGTCATCGCAAATACATAAAATCCGACATTTCCGGTTTGCAGGAAACGGAAGGTGCGCGAACCGAGCACAACAATCTGTCCGGCCCCGTTCACCAGTCGGTCGAAGAAGTTCAATTCCAAAATCCGGTGAATGAGTCCGGAAGCCGCCAGCAAAGGCTTAGATACGATGGCATCGTACAGCTCATCTACACGGTATTTATCGGCAATGAGCTGCTGAAAGGCAGGAAGCTTTTCGCCATCCGCCGAAGGCACATGCCCGTTTTTAAAGTAGCGCAGGCGGGCGTAAAAAATGACCAGCAATACCAATGTGGTGGAAATGGCCATTAAGATGTATTCGGTGGTGTGCGACAAATGCCCATGGGCCTGATCTTCCAGCAGGAAGGTGCTGCCTGCCAGTAAATCGGCAAAGAAGCGGTCGAGCCAGTGGTTGCCGCCCAATACTTCAGGTACGTTCACAAATCCGGCTACTACAGAGCAAACTGCCAGCACGATCAGTGGAATGGTCATGGTGGGCGGCGACTCGTGCAAGTGATGCTCTTGCTCATGGGTTCCGCGGAAGCTTCCAAAGAAGGTGAGGTAATACAGGCGGAACATGTAAAATGCCGTTAGTAGAGCACCTCCAACGCCCAGCACCCACAATATCGGGTTGTGCGCGAAGGCCGAGGCCAGAATCTGGTCTTTGGAAAAGAAGCCGGCCAGGGGAGGCAATCCGGCGATAGCCACGGTACCAATCAGGAAGGTAAAGTGCGTAATCGGAAGTGCCTTTTTCAGTCCGCCCATTTTGCGAATGTCCTGCTCTCCACCCATGGCGTGAATCACAGAGCCTGAGCCGAGGAACAACAGGGCTTTGAAGAAAGCATGGGTAAAAAGGTGAAAGTATGCCGCGGTGTATGCGCCCAATCCGAGGGCGAAGAACATGTATCCAAGTTGCGACACGGTGGAGTAAGCCAGCACTTTCTTGATGTCGTTTTGCTTCAGGCCAATGGTAGCGGCAAACAAGGCGGTGAGTAATCCGATCACCATGATAATTTCCTGGGTGAAAGGAGCCAGCGTGAACAACACATTCGAGCGAATGATGAGGTAGATGCCCGCGGTAACCATGGTGGCGGCGTGGATGAGGGCCGAAACCGGTGTTGGTCCGGCCATCGCATCAGGGAGCCAGGTGAACAGCGGGAGCTGAGCCGATTTTCCGATAGCGCCGATAAACAGCAACAGGGTGGCATTGCGGATGAGCGGATCGTTCATGTCGATGGCCATCGCTTCGAGCGCAATACGGTTGTACTCTAAGGTGGAGAAACGCAGGTAAAGGAGGAAAATTCCGAGCAACAACCCAAGATCGCCAATGCGGTTCATGATGAAGGCCTTGTTGGCGGCCTTGGCATAGTCGGGGTTTTTGTGCCAGAATCCAATGAGCAGGTAAGAGCAGAGTCCAACGCCTTCCCAACCGATAAAGAGCATCAGGTAATTGGAGCCCATCACGAGGATGAGCATGAAAAACACGAAGAGGTTGAGGTAAGAAAAGAAGGTGTGGAAGCGCTCATCATCGTGCATGTAGCCGATGGAGTAGAGGTGAATTAATGAGCCTACGCCGGTAATCACCAGCATCATCATCAGCGAAAGCTGGTCGAGCTGAATGCCATAGTTTACCGAAAGGCTACCGATGTGCATCCACTCGAGCAAGATGATGCGAATGGGCTCATGGGTGTCGGAGGCGGCAAACGGAATAAAGATGCCGAGTGTAATGAGGAAGGGGGCAAACACCATCAGTGTAGCTACAGCTCCTACGGCATTTTTCGAAACACCTTTGCCTAAAAAGGTGGTAAGCAGGAACCCGGCAAGCGGGAGGAGGGAAATTAACCAGGCTAATTGTTCCATGCGAGAGGGGTCACCATTTAAGGTTGCGTAATGCGTTAATGTCGGTTGAGCGGATGTTGCGGTAAATCATCACCAGAATGGCCAGTCCAACGGCCACTTCGGCCGCAGCCACCACCATGATGAAAAACACGAATACTTGTCCGTCCTGATTTCCATTGAAGCGCGAGAAAGCGGCCAAAAGCACGTTTACGGCGTTGAGCATCAGCTCAATGGACATGAAAATAACGATGAAGTTTCGGCGCAGCATTACGCCCATTACGCCGATTGAGAAGAGCACGGCGCTCAGGAAGAGGTAATGGTTGATGCCAATCGTTCCGATGAGGTTGTCGAGTTCTTGCATACCTTAGTCGTTCACGTGTTTTTTACCCAGAATTACAGCTCCGACCATTGCAGTGATAAACAGGATGGAAGCCACTTCGAAAGGCAGGAGAAACTTATTGAATAGCACCATGCCCACCGAGCGTGCAGTGCCGAAGGAGGCATCAACGCTGTCGACCGGAATCAGGGTGTAATCTTTGAGCGAGGCGGTGAGTACCAGCATCACCAAACAGCCTGAGATTACGGCGGCGAGCTTGAGTATAAACGACTTTTGGGGCTCCGTTTCCTTGTTCAGGTTGAGCAACATGATTACGAAGAGGAAGAGAACCATGATGGCCCCTGCGTAAACAATCAGGTTAACGACGGCCAGAAAGTGGGCATCGAGGAGGATGTAATGACCTGTAATGGAGAAGAAGCAGATCACCAGCCATAACACCGAATACACCGGGTTTTTCGAAAACACTACAAGGAGTGCCGACGACAAGGTGAGGGCTGCCAGGAGAATAAATGCGAGGGTCGACATGGTCTTAATTACAAGGCGCGAAAATAGAGAAATTTGTTCTCACCTATCGGAAGAACCCAAGAGAAAACCTTTCTGAAAAGGAATTGTTCGAATCGGGCTGATTATATCAACCGAAATGCCCTGTTTGCCTTAGAAAATGCGGTGATTGATCTCTGTCGAAGATTCTAAGGGAATGTCGTAGCGCAGAATAATTTCGTGGGATCCTCCGGCTTGTCCACCGAGTTTCGAAATGGCTTGATCAAAGGCATAACCCAGGCGAAGATTTTTGATGATTTTTGTTTCTCCGACCAATTGGATGCCTGAGCGGGTTCTGTAACCAATTCCAAAGCTGAAGATATCTCTGAAATACGCGTTGGTGTAAATGTCGGCTTGCATGGGGCCTCCGGAAGGAATTCTAAAGAGCAGAGAAGGCTTGATTCGCCACTCTTCATTCAGTTCGACAATGTAGCCACCGGAGAGCATGTAGATTGCACGTTGTTTGGCTTCCGAAAGCTCTGCCTGGTCTTTATGGCCAATTCTGTGGGCACGAAGGTGAGGAATCCCCAAGCCGGCATACCAACGTTCGCTGTACCAAAAAACGCCCGCTCCAAAGTTCAAATGCCACGATGAAATATTCTGACTGAAGGCTTCATCGAAAGTGTTATTGGAAGAGAGTCGACTCTCGCTGAAATCCACTCCAAAATTGTTAAGGGCACTTTGGAGACCAAAAGCAAGCTTACTTTTATCGAAGTTGATTTTGTAGGTGTAAATTCCAGAAAGGCCATTCACGCGAATGTTTCCAATTCTGTCGTTCAGGAAGTTTAGTCCCCAGCCAGATGCAGGATTTTTCTTGAATGGGGCATTTGCACTAAACACAGCTGTAGATGGCGAACCGGGGAAATTGGTCCATTGGCGACGGAATGAAGCCACCGTTTGCATATAATCTAAACTGCCTGCATAAGCCGGATTTACTAAAACAGGATTAAAGTAATACATACTGTAGATGGGCTCCTGCTGAGCGATTAGAGAGGATCCTGCCCAAAAATGCAGGGCAAGAATGACCAGGTATGCCTTTTTTTTCATCGCCATAGAGTTATATACCCTTCACGGGCCTCGGTTTCACCGGGAATTTGAATCAAGTAGAAATAGATGCCTTCAGGAAGTTCTTCGCCAACCAACACAACGCCTTGGTTAGCCACTCCATTCCAGTCATTCTGATAGGATTCGCTTTCGTATACGAGTTCTCCCCATCGGTTGAATACCCTTAGAGAAAGTAGAATACCATTGAGGTTTTCAATGAAGAAAACATCATGCACTCCATCTCCATTGGGAGAGAAGCCATTCGGAATGAACAACTGAGCATTGCTGCAAAGCGGATCATCGCTGGACAGCAAGTTAACACGAAGGGTATCCGATGCAATACACGGAGTTTGTCCGGCCGAAATAAGGAACGTATTCTCCCCATTGGTCAACCCTTCAAAAGTGATTGATGAATTGGTGATTTCTGTAACGGTGCCACTTCCAGATAGCAATGACCAGTTAAAAACCCCGGTTCCAGAACTTACAAGTGGCAGTGTGTATGGTAATTCATTTTCACAAATAGAGAGGCTTTCTGTTACATCCAGTGTTGCATTCCCTAAAAAGCTCACTTGTACGGTATCTGTTAAATTACATTGGTCTAGTAAAATACTGTAGAAGAAGTTATACACTCCAGGTGAGATTGAGGAGACTATTGTTGTTGAAGCGGATGGCGATTCGATCAATAAATCGGCATTTTCAGCGGTCCACAAAGGACTCCCATTCACCGGTATGTTTCCAGACAATTCAGTTTGAAGTCCACAAATGTTGAGGTCGGGTCCGGCATTGGGTGTGTCGGGTTGGATCAGGGTTACAATTACTGTATCAGAAACAGTTGCTCCATTGAGGGTAACAGACCAAAAAATAGTGTTAGGGCCATTTTGTAAATTACTGACTAAAGTGGAGGCTTCATTGGCGGCACTGAAAATGAGCGAAGGGTTCGCAGATGACCATAAACCATTTCCATTGTTTGGTATTGGTGATCCTTGAAGATTAAATGCTTCAGCGCAGAATGTAGTGTCGTTTCCTGCAAACACGTTAAAATTTAATTCGCTAACTACAAAAACAAGGGTATCTACATCACACAAAGCCGGCAAGGGGAAGCCGGAGTCACACACTTCAACAACAACCGTGTCGATGCCTGTGAAACCAATATTAGCTGTGTAGGTAAATGTGCCGTCGGCATTCAGTGAAAATGTACCATTCGAGGGGCCGCTTAACTGTGGAATGGTGCTGTTTAATGCAGTATTTTCAATGTCGGAGTCATTCAGTTGATGATTGGAACTGAATGGAATGCCTGAAAAAACCGGATATAGTTCATTAACAATGATGGGTGGATCGTTAATTGGGAGCACTTCCACAAAAAGGGTATCGTTACTGCACTCTGGCGGCAGCGGATTTCCATTATCGCAAACAATAACTACGATGGTGTCGAGGCCAAAAAAGTTTGGATTGGGAGTGTACAGGAAGGTACCATCCGTATCTACGACGATTGAACCATTCAAGGGGCCATAAATGGGCGATTGGGTAATGATGAGTGGAGTTAAATCCGGGTCAAAATCACCATTTGCAAAATAATTTCCCGGAAGCTGTGTATCTTCATTTATTTGGAATGACTGACTTATGGTAATTGGAGGTGTATTGCAAGAAAAAACTATTTCCACATCATCCGTAGAATCAGCGCATCCGCTACCAACAACGGTCCATCTGAAAATATTTAAACCCTCACTAAGTCCGGTAACCGCTGTGTTGGGTTGAGATTCATCGCTAAACAAGCCGGTACCTTGAATGACCGTCCAAAAACCGGAGCCCAAATCAGGTTGTGCAGCATTGAGCGTGGTCTCGTTTGCACAAATAATTTCGTTTGGACCCGCGTCAACCGGCGAAATTCGATTGATAAGCAGCGTGTCATTTATTGCCGGACAAATTCCATTCACTACCGACCAAATCAGGAAATTATTTCCAGGTGTGAGCCCTGAAATTGAGGTGTTGGGATTGGTTTCATCGGCTATCAATCCTGATCCAGAGAATAGAGACCAGGTACCGACTCCTGCGGAGGGAATTGTTGCATTCAATACCGCATTTTCGTTACAAGTAGAAATATCTTCCCCGGCATTCACATTTGTAGGTTCTTCGAATCGAAAAACAACCACCTGATCGGAATTAACAGGAGATCCTGGGAATGTCCAGGCAAAAACATTTTGTCCCGGTGAAAGTCCGCTGACTGTGGTTTGTGGCGCATTATCATCAGCAAATACACCGGTACCTGAAACTACGGTCCAGACCCCTGTTCCAAACAATGGAGCGTTACCCGAAAGCAATGCATTATCGGAACAGATGTTTTGATTTTGACCGGCATTTGCCGGAGGATTTGAACATCCAAGAACAGCGATTGAACACTGCTCTCCATTCATAAGGACAACAGAATTCTGGTTTGTAAGAATGTCTAAGGCACAAGCCTCTGTAATTCCGGGTGCAGAAAACCTTATTTTAACCAGTGGGGTATTGTTGGGGTAAAATTCCGGGAAAGTATTTGACGTAAATCTAAACTCAAGTGCGCCTTGCTGTGCGTCGAAATTTACAAATCCTAAAACCTGGTCGAGGCCTGCAAGGTTTACTACATCAAGAAATGTGAAGTTGTTCGTATTGAAGAAAAATTGAAAATCTACCGAACTAACCTGTTCATCTGACCGAATAAAGACGTCAAATTCAAGAATGTCGTTTGCAATCTGACCGGCACCAAGATTCAAAAAAATAGTATCAGTTAACGAAATTGCACTTGAATTGGCTGAAGTATATTTATTGACTGCCTTTTCAAAATTCTTTTTGGAAGAGCCAAAAGAAATCCCTGAATAAAGCAGAAAAAATAACAGGATGAAATGCGATTTACGCATGATTCAGAATTTTATAGACAAATTATTCCTGAAAATTCAACAGAAAATTAGTCTTAGATGAGTTCAATTTTATTCGTGAGCGAAAGTATTGTTTCCCTTGGATTACCTGCCAAAATTATCGTTAACTAAATATTAATTAATGGTATTTGATGCATGTGAAATAAGAACGTTTTTATGAATTGACATTAAGTAAAAAACAAAAAACCCGGACAATTGCCCGGGCTTTTTGAGAAAAAATCCACAAGGATTTATTTTTTAACAACCAATTTCTTCGTTACATTGAAATTATTGTTAGCGATGCGAACGTGATAAACACCCGCCGCAAGATCTGAAGTGGCAATGGTTTGAACCTGACCAGCGATTACATCTACAGAAGCTCCAACAACGCGGCCGGCAGCATCCATAATTGTAAGTGTTGCATTTTCCATCGACATTACCTGAGCAAAAGTTGAAGCTGGGTTAGGGAATACAGACACAACGTTGTTGTAGTCAACAATGCCATTACCCAATGCCAACTCACCGATAACTTCAACTTCAGCGGCTTCACCATTAAGGTAAGCAGCTAAATTGTTCAAATCGCTTGCATGCAAGTTTCCATTGAGCATCTGGAATGTGAAGAATGCAACAGGGCGATTGCTGTTCATTTCAGTAAGGCTGTTGCTGGTAAAGCGAACAGTGCGGTCAGAGCCGTTTAAGTGGCTGAATGATTCGGCAGTTTCAACGTTGCTTTCGATGTTGCCAAAGTTGAGGCTGCTTTCGTTAAACTTCATAGAGAAGTCGAATGCATTCACAGTGTGAGCAGAAGTGAAGTATACAGGAACAGTTACTTCGTTCTGGCTAATCTGTGCACGGTCGATGCGAACAATCACTTTTTCAGTTTCCGACTTGAACAAGCTTGATGGAGTAGCGGTAGCAACGTTTCCGTTCACATCTCCAACCAAAATACCTTGATAGTTGGTGAAAGTGTATTCAGGACATGCGTTGAAGTTTACAACCTTAACTGGTAAACAGAAATCAACAGAAGGAACGTTGAATTTAGAGTAACCTACACCATCGTTTGCAGGGTAAGTAGCCGAAATGGTGTACGCTGGGCTGCTTACCAAGATGGTTGAATCAATAAACAACCAGTCTTTTGAAGGAGTTCCGTTTGAAACACCGTTGATGTCGTAGTTAAACGCCTGCTTAAATTCAGGGATGAACAATACCGCACGCTGGTTAATTTGTGATACGTCGCCAGCAGATACATTACCATCAATGTTTACATCCATTGCAATGATTTGATAAGCAGACGGTGTAAATGTGTTGTCGTTCAACAATACGCGACGAGCCAAAAGTGCATCAGCACCGTTAATTACAGCTTGAACATCGGTTGATCCTGAGATGTCTTTTTTGATGGCAATGTTCAAACCATTTGAAGTGTTGTAAGAGAAAACACCGTTAGGGTCTGGCTGCACAGCTGTTGCGCTTTCGTTACCGCAAGAAGCATCTGTACCGAAGATATTGGTGATGACAGAAGCGTTCGGGTTGGCTACATCGTATCCAAGTGGGCTGTTATCGGTCCATACAGTTAATTTCCCTTCGTACAATGAATCACGGAAAGAAATGTATGAGCCATCATCAACCAATTTGGTTTGTACGCCTGTGAAATAGGATTCCTGCATGAATGACACGCTGAAATCAGCAGTATCAACCGGTGCAAAAGTGCCTGTTTTAACAAACTCAACACAAATTAATTCGCCAGTACCGGCAAAGCGAGCAGTAGCAGGAGCCGAACCGTTGAAGAATACTGAAATGTTCATGGTTCCGGCCGCAGCGTTAATGCTGTTGATGGCTTCAGCTTGTGATGGAGTTACAAGGTCACCAGCAATCGTAATGTTACCAGTAGGAGTAAACTTGGTATTGTCGTAGTTCAGAACGATGTCGTAACCAATTACATCACTTACAGTGGTGAAGGCAATGATTGGCAAGCAGAAAGAAGTATCGTTACAGTCGCTGATGGTTTGCCCACCAAGGTTGTAAGGAAGACCGTTAGGGTCTGCGATGTTCAACACGCGTGGAGCAGAGTTGGTGGTAGCACCGCGGTTGTCTGTTGAGCGCGCTACAATGCTGGCCACACCAATGGTAGATATCCAATCGATAGTGTAAGGAGCGTCGGTATCAACACCGATAGAAACACCATTTACGAAGAATTCAACCTGTGTTACGGTTCCATCAGCATCAGTAGCGTTAGCATTGATTGTTACAACGGCTGGAGCAGTAAACAAAGAACCTACAGCCGGAGCGGTAATCGTTGAGGTTGGAGGAACGTTGTTCAATACAGTAATATTCACTGAAGCTGAAGCAGTAAGACCTGCATTATCGGTAGCGGTAGCAGTGATTACGTGTGGGCCTAAAACAGCATTGTAGTTAGCCGCATAAGGAGCTGTGTTGTCAACGCCAATTGAAATGCCATCCACAAAGAACTCAACTTGAGCTACCGAACCATTGTCGGTTGCTGTGGCAGTAATGGCTACTACATCACCTGTGATAAATCCTGCACCGTTGGCTGGTGAAGTGATATTCACTGTTGGCGGAGGGTTGGTGGCTACGTTTATAGTTATAGCAGATGAGGTTGTTTGTCCACCCTCGTTATCCGTTGCAACCGCAGTAATTACTTGCGAACCGGCAGTGTTTCCGGTGAATGAAGCAGAGTAAGGCGCAGTGTTATCAACACCAATTGAAAGACCATTCACGAAGAATTCAACCTGAGAAACAGAGCCATTTGCATCAGCCGCGTTAGCAGTAACGCTGATGTTGCTTCCAATGATAAATCCGGCACCATTCAAAGGGCTGGTAATGTTTACGGTTGGAAGAACGTTTGGAGCTCCCAAAGTACCCGACAATGAAGGAATGTCGATTTCTAATCCAGTTGGGTTGGTGTGCACATAACGCTCAACACCACCGGTTGGAGTACCAATCTGAATGTTTAAAGCGTAATTCAGAATACCGTCTGTGGTAATTTGGGCAATCAATACGCGGTTGCTGGCGGTAGGACCTTGAGCACCTACAAGTGATGACCAAGCGCCGTCAGTAAGGGTAAATGTGCTACCGGCCTGGCTGGTTGCATCAAATACGTTTCCTGCCTGAGCATCGGTTTGACCGATTGTGGTTACGGCTGATGGAGCACCCAAAAGAAGACCATCCTGAACGGTCAAAGGAATACCTGCAGAAGGATCGTTGTTCTGAAGCATTGGAGGTACTGAGTTGTTTACAACTGTGGCAACACCATCATCTTCTGACTTTAATACACCAAAGTTACCCGCAGCAGCAGCACCTGCCGAAAGGTAAGAATCGAGCATAACTGAGTTACTGCGTGCCTGGTTCTTAGTCCAGGTTGGCGTTACAGCACCACGGTCTTCGTTATTGAAAAACGAAGTAGTTGTGGAAAAGGTTAACACGTGGTTACCCGCTGGTGCGCCGTATGCCGCCTGGAATCTGTAGCCTGGCAACATGTCAACGAAGAAACGGTAAGTAACGGATCCTGCAGGCAAGGTTCCAACTGAACCATTAGCATCTACAGCATTCGATACGTAGTATTTCTCTACGATAATGGATTCCAACCCGTTTTGGGCTGAGGCGATGCTTCCCGTAAGAAGAGCAAGGCCTAAAAGTATTTTTTTCATTTTAAATGAGTGTTTTTGTTTTAGGGTTGGTTAAGATTAGTCGCATGACTGACCAAACTGACCTACTAAATCAAGGAAGTCGTTGGTGTTAGTAATACCATCGAGGTTGATGTCGGTAGGACAAGCTACAAGTCCGTTTGTAGCATCAAGTAAAGCAGAGTATGACCAGTTGCTCAACCAAGATTTTTGGCCAGGACGGAAGGCACCACGGTAGTTTGTTGAAACGAAGAACCCGTCGGCAGGAGGAACACAGGTAGAAGCCAATTGTGGGTTTGGTACCGCGTTGTACTGGTCAGTTACTGTTGTTCCAGAAGCAGCGAAGTTGAAGTCAAGACCAGCAACTGAAGCCGCGATAACATTTCCATCAGCAGCAAATTTGGTGTTGTCGGCAGCAAGTACGTTAGCTGCAGAACCACCCACTGTTATAGGAGCAGTGTTGCCTACGAAAGTGTTACACTCAATTTTAAGGCGTGGAGTAATGGCAGCACCTGTATTGTCCTGACCAAACCAGTTATGGTAAGCTTCAACGGTTCCTGTTCTGGTGCCTAATGATTTAATGAGGTTCAAACCTGAGCGATAGTTAGCAAAGATTGAGCTGTAGATTTCACCTTCAGTTTTTTCTTTGGCGTTGATGGCCCAAGGACCAGAACCACCACCTGTTGGAGTTGTGTTTGAGCCGTTACCGATGAAGGTTGAGTTGTAGATGATTGGACGTGAAAGCAAAGTAGGGTTGGCTTTGTTGTCATCACCATCCGCTTCAATACCGCTATCTCCACCCGGGAAAGTTGCAGCATCAAGTTTTACCGAAAGCATGAATTGCACTTTACCGGTGTAGCCTAAGTCGTAGTCGAAGTTGTCGTCGTTGTTAAACATCAAGGTGAGGTACTTCATGTTTACTGTACCACCAAAAGGCTCAACACCGTCATCGTCATTTGATACTACCTCAATGTTTTCGATGGTTGTACCACGGCCCACAGAACCTAATGTAAGACCATTCAACTCGTTGTTTGCACCTACAGAAGCGCCTGCATGGCGAATGCACACATAACGCAGAACTCCAGAGTTGTCGTTATCATCTGCCTGACCAGGAGGCATACCATACACATTACGTGCATCAGCAGCAGTAAAACCTTCAATGAATCCAATACCATCACCACCATTCACGCTGTTTACACCGCCAATTTGAGCAGTTCCAAAGAATCCGGCTGCACCTGTTGGGCTGTAGTTCGCTGCGGTGGTCAGGTTGTTGCTTGCTTTACCAAGGATTACAATACCACCCCACTGACCCTTATTCGTTAATGGATAAGTACCATCGAGGTTATCAGCTTGTGCAGTGAAGATGATTGGGCAGCTTTCTGTACCGCTTGCGAAGATTTTACCATCGCGCTGAACAAGAATAGCATTTGCTGCAAGGGTTGTACCTGTTGGAACTCCTTTAATTACGGTTCCTGGCTGGATTGTAAGCGTTTTGCCGGCAGGAACATAGATTTTGTTGTCTAAGAGATAGGTTTTGTCACACGTTAAAATGGTGTTTGTAGCGGTCAAGTCTCCATCGTTTGCTCCTCCAATAACGGCAAGCGATGACAAGGAAACTGTTTGGCGCGATGCAACGGGAGGACATCCACAGTCGGCACCGAGGTTCTGCTGAGAGGCCAACTGGGCAGAGGCCTCTGTTCCGGCTGCACAAACCAATGCGGCCAGTGCAAGCGCTTTCGTAAGGGTTGTTTTCATAAAAAAATTGGGTTGTTGTTTTAAAGATTGGTGCAACAAAATTGTAACAACATACCCTAATGAGCATCTGATTTTCAGTTAATTATGCGTTATATAATGTGTTCCTGTTTTGATGGAAAAATTCAGATTATTCTATCATTTATTTAATGACATTTCATCGTGAAATTATCATTGCCTTAACCATTGATTTAAATTGATCGCACTCTTTTCACCAGCCCATGATGTCGATTTGCTAAATTGTTTCGATTGAAAATGAAGAATCGATAAGCAATTCCATTAGAAGTTGGTTTAGTGATAAATTTTAGGGGCTCTCACTCATGAAAATTTTCTGTCACATTGAAATTTAAAAATCTCAATAGATGATTGATATGTTATTTTAAAAACAACTAAATTAAATGAATTTCTTCCAAGAATTTATATGGTTTTAATTTACGAGAGTAAATCATTGTGAATCTCTGATTTTTGTTCTTTTAACTATTAGTAGATTAACTATTGTCCACAGAACACTGTATTCAAAAGAATCGGAGGGTTAGTTTTTAAAAACAGCTATATGCTCAATAATCGATTAATTAAAATAGTAATTTCATTGAGATGAGCATCTGATTCAGGTCACATTCATGAACGAATTATGGTTGAAGGTAACACCCTGCTTCGCGCTTTTTTTCTCGCGATTTAACTCAGGAATTAGTTGGTGTAGGGTAAACGACTTCCGCGAACACACTTAGTTAGAATTAGTGGTTCAGCCCAAAGTTGCATCTTCAAAAGACGGTTAGTAATAACATCCTAACCTTCGGGATTTGCATTTTGGGTAGGGAGTGTTTTGCCATGCATCTTTGGAGAAGTTTAGCTCCTCTTCAATGAAGCCTCAAGTAAGACAGTACAGAAATGTCGTAACGATCTGAAAAACTTAAGTACTCTTCAACTCGAGTGCACGCTGAGCCTATGGCCGATTTTTTTAATCTTCTTTTTTGAATTTGATCACGAATTCAATTGTCAGATAAATTCAAAAGCTTATCAATCGCTATGGCGATTTGTATCCTCAACTTAAATGATTTAATAGAGCGGAATTTAATTACAGGAATTAACTTAAATACCCAAATTTAAATGCCTTAGTTTTTTACGCAACGAATCGACATGCCATATTTCATGTTTACGTAAAATCTAAATACACCAGTGCTTTTGTAGTCTAAATGTCTAAACCAGGCTTCTGTGTTGGAAAAACTTGTGGCTGTCCAAAAGTAACCACTGTACTTTAACCCTGGATTCGACCACTTACCATTCCAAAGTCGACATCCACCAGATAGTGCTAAAAAACCTGAGTTGTTGTTACCCCACACACCGTCGTAGGTAAGCCAGCCTTCCGGGCCTTTAGGCTTGAGTTTATTGCCTACATCGCCGGAATTTCTCCAGTTAAGTTTGTTGATTTCCTCTTCAGCGAGCCCCAATGTCCTTTCTAAAGTTTGCCAGTCATTTTCAGTGGCAACACGCCAGCCTTCGGGCGCAATACCTCTGGGGTC
>CANHCM010000015.1 GCA_947459155.1 Bacteroidota bacterium
GCTTGTTTTGGGGTGGGATTATTACATGATCCCTTGAGTGGGGGAGCTGTTCAACCCATGCAATCGAACTCCTACGGAGTCCGATTTTTATTTTAAGCCCACGCGCCGCTTCAAGCAAGCTTGGCGGCGCGTGGGCTTAAAATAAAAAAACCGGCATAGGCCGGTTTTGCATGGGTTGGCGGAGAGAGAGGGATTCGAACCCCCGGACCTGTTACAGTCAACGGTTTTCAAGACCGCCGCAATCGACCGCTCTGCCATCTCTCCGGGGGCAAAAGTAGTAAAGGGAATCATTTCACAAAAAAAAAGATTGGATTTCTTTGGTAGATTTGCCCGAACAACCTCGAAATGACGGCTTTTCGCTATTTTTTTTTCGCCTTGGCCCTGCTTTGTCACTGTACCACCTCGGCACAGAGCGATAGCCTTAAATGGCAACGAAAGTCGCAATTGTATTGGTATTCAGGAGTATCCCTCGCTTACCTCAGCAGTATGTCGCTGCTCTACCAAACCTGGTACGCCCCGTACAATTCCGGGCAATTTCATTTTTTCAACGACAATGCCCAGTGGGGGGGCATGGATAAAATCGGACACTTCACCACAACCTGGTGGATGGCTGATTTCATCCGCAGCTCTGCTGCAAGTTCCGGACTGAGTAAACAACAAGCCCTCAAACTAGGCCTCCTCGTACCCTTCGTCTACACGAGCACCATCGAAGTATTTGACGGCTTTTCCGAAGGCTGGGGCTTCTCCACCGGCGACCTTCTGGCCAATCTGGGCGGCATCGGCTTTAGCTATTTACAATACCGCATTCCCCGACTGAACGAGGCCTCCATCCGTTACAGCTACACCAACGACGCCTGGCCATCGCTCCGCCCGGATCTACTTGGTACTACCGGCCCCGAACGCATGCTTAAAAACTACAACGGACAAGCTTATTGGTTAAGTGTACCGGTGAAATGGATGATCCCTTCCTCTCCACCGTGGTTATTGCTTTCTGCCGGTTATAGTATTGATGGCTACCTTGGGGGAAGTAGTAACGTTTACTTTGAGCAGCAGCAATGGATAAATTTTGGGCATGTGCAGCGTAATCCGGAGATCTTTCTCTCATTGGATATCGACTTACGTAAAATTCCAATTCAAGGAAAAGCATGGACACTCTTTACGCAGCTCTTTCGGTGGGTGAAAATTCCGGCTCCAACGCTTGCTTTCTGCCCAAACAAAGGGGTTCAACTGCATCCGCTGCGTTGGTGAGTAAAGTCTGTATCGTGAATTACCTAACACCATCTTGTTCGTGACTTACTATGAAGCCTACTTCATTTGAAAATGTTTCGCTACATTTGTTGAGTTTCAGTGTGCCGTTGAACCTGACCATGTATATGACCCATCGTTTGAAGTGGATGCTTGCCCCGCTAATCGCGGTTTTCCTCTTAATTGGCTTACCCGTTTCCCTGTTTGCACAAACTCCGCTTCCCGGCGACTGTCTGGGAGGTTTTACCGTTTGTGCGCTGAATTACAATCAGCCACAGTCGTTTCAGGGTTCCGGAAACATTCAAAACGAAATCAACCCCAATTCATCTTGTCTGAACAATGGCGAGATCAACAATGCCTGGTACATCATTACCGTTCAAACGCCGGGCATGTTCGGTTTTAACCTCACGCCCAATTGCGACGGAGCAGATTATGACTGGGCGCTTTTTAACCTTACCAACGCCTCTTGTGCCGATATCGCCACCGATCCAGCCTTACAGGTTTCTTGCAATTTCTCCGGTTCTACTTTCCCAACCGCGCAAACCGGTATGAACAACGGTACCAATCCGCAGGATGAAAATATGGTTCCTGTGGTGGCCGGACAAACCTTCGCCTTGG
The DNA here is from genome assembly GCA_947459155.1 of Bacteroidota bacterium. GTDB lineage: Bacteria > Bacteroidota > Bacteroidia > M30B66 > M30B66 > CAMCXT01. The sequence continues at coordinate 1,864 of CANHCM010000015.1, forward strand.
TAGTCAACAACTTTACTTCAAACACCTGCGGTTACATCCTCGACCTTTCGATTTCTTCTGCGGGCATTATCGATGTGTCCCGCCCCGAACTAAATGCCATCACCTCCCAGGTGAACTGCGGCTCCAATGCCATCACCTTTACGTTTACCGAATTCGTTCGCTGCAATTCGGTGAGTCTGTCCGATTTTTTCCTGCTCGGTCCTTCCGGCGATCCACTTCCGCTCTCTGGGGTAAGTAGTATAGGCTGCGCCAATGGCGGAGAATACGATAAAGAGTTTACCCTTCTTTTGGGCAACCAGCTGTTCGAAGGAGGAACCTACACTTTTGGAGTTGCAGGTGCGATTGAAGACCTGTGTGGAAATATCAATTCCGACAGCCAAATTGTGTTTTTCAATATTGCTTCCTTTGAGATTTCGACCAGCTTCACACCAGTCGATTGTCGCCTGAACAACGGTACAGCCACCGCCACGATTACCAACGGCGGAGTGCCTCCATTCGACTATATCTGGGCACCGGCAAATCAAGGTACGGCGACGGCTACGGGACTGCCTTTTGGTTGGCAGGAGGTAACGGTTACCGACTCGGAAGGCTGCATTGTACGCGACTCTGTATTCGTGGAAGACAACAGTAATTTTGCAGTTCAGGTGGTGACCATTCCCGACACCTGCTCTTTTGGATTGGGCACTGCCTTCGCCATTGTAACCGGAGGCGAGCCATTTACCTCACCGCCAGCTCCCGATCCATACATCTATTTTTGGAATGTAACCGGTCAGCCTAACGATACTACCTTCATCGACAGCCTGCTCACCGGTACTTACCAAATGTCGGTGCGCGATAGTTTTGGTTGCGTGTACGACGTTGAGTTTACCGTTCCGGATTACCGATTTAACCTCGAGGCCGACTTCGAATTCTCTCCTGATGAGGTGCCCATCACAGGGCTTTTGCCTGTGGTTTCCTTCATCAATCAATCGCAGAATGCAAGTTCATTCATGTGGAACTTCGATTCGGGCGATGTTTCCAACGAGTTTGAACCTGACTACGTATTTCCCGGCTCCGGAACATTCGATGTGAAGCTCATCGCCATGAATTCCTTCGGTTGTAAAGATTCGATTACCAAGCCGGTCACCATTGATTTTGTGCTAAACTACTTTGCGCCCAACGCCTTTTCACCCAACGAAGATTTGGTCAACGATTCCTTTATGGTTACCGTAAATGGTATTTGGGATTCTACCTTCGTAATGTGGGTTTACAACCGTTGGGGGGAGGAAATTTTCGTAACCAACGACAAAAAAGTGGGTTGGGATGGAAAACATCAATCCGGCAGTAAGGTTTGCGAAGCCGGGGTTTACATTTTTCGGGTGTTTTTCTACGACCAGTCGGGCAAAAAGCACCTTTTCGTGGGCAAGGTTTTGCTGGTTGGTTAATTGCCAATCATCCTTTCCATTTCCAACTTACGGGAAAGCGCAGGTTTTACAGGTCGATGACCAATCCATCGTAGGCGAGTTCCACACCTTCGGGTAATTCCAGGCTTACTTCGGCATGTTTTCCCAACTGATGACTGATGTGGGTAAGCAGTGCCCTTTTCGGGCGCAATTCGGCCACCAAATCTAACGCTTGTGCGAGGGTAAAGTGCGAAACGTGCTTTTCTCTGCGTAGCGCATTGATGACCAATACATCCAAACCGAACAGCTTTTTTTTCTCCTCTTCGGCAATGTAATTGGCGTCGGTGATGTAGCAAAAGCCGCCAAACTTAAAGCCCAGAACAGGTAGTTTAAAATGCATCACCTCCACCGGTTCAATCAATTCATTTTGAATAACAAACGGGGTGGTATCAATCCGATGCAGATTAATGAGTGGTATTCCCGGGTATTTCTCTTCCGCAAAAACATAACTGAACTCTCTCCGAAGCGCCTTTTCTACCCGCTCATTGAGGTATAAATCCATATGTTTTTGCAGAACATAATTAAAGGCACGGATGTCATCCATGCCCGCAATATGGTCTTTGTGCTCATGGGTGTACAATACGGCATCTACATATTTGACGCCTGCCCGAAGCATCTGTTGTCGAAAATCGGGACCTGTATCTACTACCAGATTCAAACCGGAAGGATATTCCACGAGAATAGAGCAACGCAGCCGTTGGTCCCTGAAATCTGAGGAACTACATACCGGACAAGTACAGGCAATAACGGGCACACCCTGCGAAGTGCCTGTCCCGAGAAAGGTCACCTTCATGCTTCGAAACTACGCGAAAAATAAACGCAATCCATCGGAATGCTTTTCTTTGCATCACCATGAAATACTATGTCATTGCGGGTGAAGCCTCTGGCGATTTGCACGGTTCCAATCTACTGCGTGCTTTGTCGAAGCTCGATCAGCAGGCCGAATTCCGGGTTTGGGGAGGCGACCAAATGGAACAAGCCGGTGCCACGGTCGTCAAGCATTATCGCGATTTAGCCTTCATGGGTTTTGCGGAGGTCATCGCAAATCTGCCCACCATTTTGGGGAATTTAAAATGGTGTAAGCAAGATATTTTGGCCTATCGGCCTGATGTCCTTATTCTCATCGATTACCCCGGTTTCAACCTTCGAATCGCCGAATTTGCCCGAAAGTCAGGGATTCGTGTGTTCTACTACATTTCGCCACAAATCTGGGCCTGGAAAAAGAACCGCATCCATAAAATTCGCCGCGATGTAGATGAAATGTTCGTGATTTTACCATTTGAAAAGCCGTTCTATCACGACTTAGGCATGGAGGTGCATTTTGAAGGTCACCCCTTGCTCGACGTGCTGAACAGCGAAACGGCTTCCAGCTCGAGGGCTTCGTTTCTCGAAAGACATGGGCTTCCGGAAGCCCCACTCATTGCGCTCTTGCCGGGAAGCCGGAAGCAGGAAATCCGTAAAATGCTCCCAATCATGCTCGATGCCGCACAAACACTGAATATGGGTATTCCGGTCGTCGCCGCGGTGCCTTGGCTACCCGCTTCATTCTACGACGAAGTAGCCGGGCCTCGCACCTTCAGTCGCGTGGTTGGCGATACCTACGCTTTGTTGCAACAGGCCAGCGTAGCGGCTGTAACCTCGGGCACGGCAACGCTCGAGGCCGGTCTCATTGGGGTGCCCGAAGTGGTTTGCTACAAGGGCGGCACGATTTCTTATTGGATAGCCCGCCAGTTGGTTAAGGTAAAGTACATCTCGCTGGTAAACCTAATCCTGGACAGGCCCGTTGTGAAAGAGCTGATTCAACACGAGTTACAGCCCAGTGCCTTAAGCCTTGAATTGAAAGCGCTTCTTCAGGGTAGCCGGAGAGAACAGCAACTAGCAGACTTGAAGCTGTTGCGACAGGTTTTGGGCGGACCCGGCGCATCGCAACGCGTTGCTGAAAAAATGTGGTCAATTCTCAATGCTTAATTGAGATTGGTTCGGGAAGATTGCGAGAGATTTTAATTTGGAATTCCGATAAATTCGAGAAACTCGTGTTTTGAACATGACAGCTACAGTCATTCGAAAAGCCATCCGACGAAGTCTACATTTATTAAAGGGTGATTGATTTGATTGTTTCAACAAAGCGCTCCTGTAAGGGTTTTAACTGTATTCATCGCGTTAATCCGCAAGATTTTGGTGGTATTTCCACATAACTGAGCTACCTGATTTATACCATTAATGGACGATTTATCGGGCAATTCACACGTGCAACTGTTCATAAATGGCAATTCCAAAAGAGAATTACAGCTTAGCACCGGTTTAATTTTGTGAAGTGCTCCGCAGTGTGGTTTTTTTATTGATTTTCTGGTGTTCTACAAATTGGGTTTGTGGACAAAAGCGGAGTATTGGTTTATTTCGGGCATCGGAGATCAGTAAAATCAGTATTCTTCCCGACCAAGGTGAATTGTATTGGTTGTTTAACGGGATGATTCGGTATTCACCGTTGGCTGATCAGGTCATCACCTTACAGGCCGATGGAAATAAAATAAAAGTCACTCAGCAAGGTGTTTCACTGGGTTATTATTCGAAGGTAAGTTGCACAACAGACAAGGGAGGAATAAAAGTGCTCAAGCCCTTAAATCCCGATTTACCGGAGTGGGCCTATTCGGGCAGTATTTTTTTTACGGCACAAAAGGGAATTCTGAAAATCATTAACGAAGTAGAGGAGGTTGATTATTTAGCAGGTGTGTTGAGGGGCGAAACCGGCAAAGAAAAATCGGCAGCATTTTACGAAGCGATGGCCATCATGGCCCGCACATACGCCTGTTATTATGGAAACAGGCATAAAGCGGAGGGCTTTAATTTGTGCGACCAAACCCATTGTCAGGTTTACAAAGGACATTTTCCTTATACGCCTTGGTTTGACGCTGCTCGATCAACGCAGGGTTTAGTCATGAAAGACCGAGATGGCGTGTGCGCAGAGGCTGTCTTTCATGCAAATTGTGGTGGACAAACCGCAAGAGCATCGGCTGTGTGGAAGAACGACATTCGGGGCTGCGAGCGGGTTTTGGATCCGTTTTGTCTCAACAGCAAAGGCGCTGTTTGGGAAAAGCGTTTTGGAAAGGATGAGTTTATTCGAAAAGCCGGAATTACCGAGATTGAATGGAATACGTGGAAGAGCTACAGTGATAGCCTTTCTCTTTTTTGTTATGCTGGTTTAGAGCGTCCGGATCTGTTGATATTGGGCGATGAGCGTATAAACCCTGTTCGATGGCGTGAAAAATTCGGTTTGCGGTCGGCGTGGTTTGATGTTGAAATAGTAGGCGAAGAGGTTATTTTTTCAGGCAGAGGTTTTGGTCACGGCGTTGGAATGTGTCAGGAAGGTGCTATGGAAATGGGGCGTTATGGATGTACGCCCGAGGAAATTCTGGAGCACTATTTCAGAGGAATGCGTGTAGTTCCTTTGGATGATTCCATGGTTGAATGAAAAGATCTACGGAGCCATTTCAACCGATTTTGAATTGTTTAGGTAAACTATTTGAGCCGACAATGATGGCCAGATTGTCAAAATGAGCTTCCCCAAGCCAATTTAAATTTCTACGCGGGGCTTGATGGCCTATCGTAATTCGTTTTCAAACCGCTGTATCAAAGACTTGATAAGGCTTGTGTCTCTCATGAGAAAGTCGATGGAGCAATTGTTTCAAAAAAGCAATTGAATGGGAAAGCGAAGTTTTCCGGGATTTAAAATTTCAGTTGCTTGCCTGAAATTTGAGTGCATTGTTTTGTGGTATTCATGCTCATTTATGAATGCGACAGTATCTAGAAAGAATAGCTGTTGAGCAATGAGATTCTGCAGTTCATTTCAACTGTCGAGTCTCATTTTTCGAATTTATGGTCTTGCTCAAAAGGCCATTCAGCATCGCACATTGTATTTCGAGTTAATCGCATTGTGCATCCAGTGCACTTGTGTTTTTTTAGGACGATTGTGAACCTTATCTCGCCCATAGAATGTTGTTTTCAAAGCATGGATTATTCAGCATGCTTATTCAATGGCAGCTTGATTTTTGAATGCAGCATTCATGTGAAGGCCGATTAATGAATGAGCGATTTTTAAATTTCAGGGTTATACATATATATGTATATGCATTTTGATTTTCAAGTTTGTACTTGAGCACTGCATTTGTTAGAAAGAGCAACATTTACAATTAAGCTGAAAGCGGAATGCAGAGGCTGATGTGTTGTGCATTTAGATTTTTGATTTGCGGTTCGAATGGGAATGATGAAAAGGATGATGGAAGGAATTTTAGTGGATTGACGATTTATACATTAAACACTGAAACATTTTTATAAGTGGGAGTGGCAGGAGCTTATGAATTTGTGGGAATTCGAAATGAAAAGGATGACCATTAGGCATTTAGTCATTTTTGAGGGAATGAGAATCATTCCGAGTTTATTTGGGTGTTGGCCAATTCAGGTAACATGAGATAATTGAATTGGGGAATCGATGTCGTAAATGGGGCCGTTTTTTTGACGGCTCAATTGAATTAGGAACATTGCATTTACGCAATGCATTACTGAAGGCATAGCTGTTTGATCTTGATTTTTCAGAATTTGTGGAGTTCCGCGGGAACTGGATAATTCTGGGATTTGATCGGATTGCGAGGAGAAAACAAAATGAACGGAGACATGGGGAGCGAAAAAGTGATGAAGAAAATGGTGGAATAGATGATTTATTTATTGATGTAGATTCTTGTAAACAACACTTATTCAATTGTATATATTTTTATTCAAATGAATGAGATTCGATAATCTAAAAATGACATTGTCAAAAACCAGTGTGAAAATTTCATTTGTAAATTCTCTTCAGTGAAATTCAATTAATTTTATAAGTCACAAAATCAGACTGTTATAATTTTCAACAATTATTTTGTGTTATTTTTTCTTACAGCGTTTTTATTTTGAAATAAATTATTTATCTATATTCGCACAAACAAAATAAATACACAATGGCAAAAAGCATCGCATTTTCTGCGGACGAAATGGGTGAGCTCAGAGCTCATTACATGCAGGAATTATCTGCAGCTGAGGATCGGATTAAAAATATCCGCGCAATTCTTTCAAAAATTGGTCAGTTACCCGGTAAAAGAGGTCGCAAGCCTTCGGTGAAATCGGCTGAACCTATTGATGCTGCTGTAGCGGCAGCTCCAAAGCGCAGAGGTCGTCCACGTAAAAACCCGGTTGAAACAGCGCCTAAAAAGCGTGGTCGTAAACCTAAAGTTGCGGCAGATGCGGCGGTTTCACCCGCACCTAAGAAGAGAGGTCGTCCGGCGAAAGCAAAAACAGTTGATGTTGTTGCTGCACCCAAAAAACGCGGTCGGAAACCGAAAGCTGTTGTAGCGGCTCCTGCCGTTCCTGCTGTGAAAGGGAAGCGTGGTCGTAAGCCAGGTTCATTAAATAAGAAAACCATCGCTGCGAAAAAGGCTGCCGGAAAAGTTGGAAGACCAGCCAAAGCGGCAGCAAAACCAGCTAAAGCACCTAAGGCTGCCAAGGCTCCAAAAGCCGCTAAAGCAACAAAGGCAGCAAAGCCTGCCGCGAAAGCCGTGAAAGCAGCCAAAGCACCTAAGGCTGCCAAAGCTCCTAAAGCCGCAAAGGCACCGAAAGCAAAAGCTCCTAAGGCGCCAAAAGCACCCAAAAAAGTAGCAGCACCAAAGGCTCCTAAAGCGCCTAAAGTTACCAAGCGCGATCAGTATGTTGGTTTTGTATCCAGCTTCCTCGGAGAGAAAAAGCAATTTTTCAGCACCGACGAAATGATTGATGCCGGCATCAAAGCACATAACCTGAAAGGAAAAGAGAAAGATGCTGCTAAGAGCACCATCCAGTCTGTACTTAACCTGATGGCCAACGAAGGAAAAATTCTTCGTCGCAAAAAAGATAAAGTACGCATGGTATTCTGGGCTGCTCCCGGTGTAAACGACGAAGGTTACATCAAGGCCTAATTCCCTAAAATTTACATACAGGCGCCTGTTGCTTCACTGCAGCAGGCGCTTTGTTTTTTTTAAGTCAGGGCCTGCGGTTAAACTTCATCACTTACCTTTGGCGCCATGCAAACCGTTATTCGTAACGCAACCATCAACGATGTGCCCGAAATGCACGCGCTCATTGCCGAATTGGCCAAATATGAGCGCGCCGAACACGAGTTTGTGCTCAGCATCGATCAACTGAAAGACGATGGCTTCGGCGCAAAACCAATCTATCAGGCTTTTGTTGCAACTTTTGACCAGCAGGTGGTAGGTATGGCCCTAGTGTACACGAAATACTCAACCTGGAAAGGGAAATGCATTTTCCTGGAAGATATTATCGTTACAGAATCCATGCGAGGAAAAGGCATCGGTTTTTTGCTCTTTAACCAGTGTATTCAATATGCCAGGGCGCAAAATGCCGGACGCCTAGAGTGGCAAGTGCTCGATTGGAATACTCCGGCTATTGAATTCTACAAGAAATTCGAGGCTCAGCTCGATCCAACCTGGATTAACGGGAAACTCACGCGTGAACAATTGAAAGCCTATCCACTTTATGAAAGTATTTAAATTCGGCGGTGCTTCTGTAAAAGATGCGCAAGGCGTGAAGAATGTGGCCGAAATTGTGAAGCAACACCTCGCTGAACAACCTTTGCTGGTGATCTCCGCAATGGGTAAAACTACGAATGCCCTCGAGGAAGTCTTACAAGCCTTTTTCAAGCGCGAAAACAACACCCAGGAGCTTCTCGAAAAAGTGCGCGAGTACCATTATTCCATCGCAGAAACACTCTTTCCCCGCGAGAATCCCGTATGGGACGAGCTGGAGAATTTGTTTGCAGAATTGTACTGGGCTATCGAAGAAACCCAAATCAAGTCGTACGATTACGAATACGATCAGATTGTTTCTGTAGGCGAATTGCTCAGTACCCGAATTGTTGCAGCCTATTTCGAATTGGCTGGAATTCCAGTGCAGTGGCTCGATGCCCGCGATTTAATCAGAACCGACGACACATTCCGCGAAGGCAATATTGATTGGGAAATCACCCAAAAACAAATTCATGAGAGAGTAGGGAAGGCCAAATCCAGTAATCCGAATGTGGTGGTAATTACCCAGGGTTTTATTGGTGCAACCTCCGAGAACTTCAGTACCACTTTGGGGCGCGAAGGCTCTGATTATTCAGCCGCCATTTTTTCATACTGCCTCGATGCCTCCGAAATGGTCATCTGGAAAGATGTGCCCGGTGTGTTAAATGCCGATCCAAAAGTATTCAGCGACGCCACCTTGATCGAAGAATTGTCGTACTACGATGCCATCGAGCTGGCGTATTATGGAGCAACCGTGATTCACCCGAAAACCATCAAGCCGCTCCAGAATAAATCCATTCCGCTTCGGGTGAAATCTTTCGTCAATCCTCAGCTACCGGGCACACGGATCAGCACAAACGACCACCGTAATGCCATCCCAACCTATATTCAGAAAAACAATCAGGTGTTGATTTCCATCTCTCCCCGTGATTTTTCATTTATCATCGAGGAGAATTTTAAAGACATCTTCAAACACATTTCTGATGTTCGGCTCAAAGTGAATCTCATGCAGAATTCTGCCTTGAAGTTTTCGGTCTGTGTGAACGACGAAACCGAGCGTTTACAGGCGTTTTTGGTCGAAATGCAGAAACGGTACATCATCAAATACAACCACAATTGTACATTACTTACGGTTCGGAATTATTCCGAAACATTGATTGAGCGGCTTACCCAACATCGGGAAATTCTTGTGGAAACCCGCAGCAGAAATACTGTTCAAATGGTTTTACGTCAACCTAATCATTGATCTATGTCGGCATCCTATTGCATCACCAACGTTACCTTAATTAACGAAGACCGTCGATTTAGCGGTTCGTTGAAAATTAAGGGACAGTTTATCGAGAAAATCATCAAAGGGCCACTTTCTCCCGACGAACCCCTGCAAGGCTATACAATCATTGATGGTCGGGGTAAATGGCTTATTCCCGGATTAATCGACGATCAAGTGCATTTTCGCGAGCCGGGACTTACCGCGAAAGGCGATTTGTACACAGAGCCAAAAGCCGCGGTGGCAGGGGGAATTACCACGTACATGGAAATGCCGAATACCAAGCCATCGGCTACGACGCAAACCTTGCTTAGCGATAAATATGCAATGGCGGCCGAAAAGTCCTTGGCCAATTATTCATTTTACATCGGAGCCAGCAATACCAATTTAGATGAGCTGCTGAAAACAGATCCCAAAACGGTGTGTGGAGTTAAAATTTTCATGGGTTCGAGTACCGGCGATTTGTTGGTGGATGACCCCGATGCGCTGGAGGCTTTATTTCGGGATGTTAAAATTCTGATTGCCTCGCACTGCGAGGATGACCCTCTGGTAAAAGCCAATCATGCGGCGGCACTAAGTCAGTACGGCGAATCTATGACGGCGGCCATGCATCCGGTAATCCGCAATGCAGAGGCTTGCTATCGGTCATCCGCGAAAGCGATAGAATTGGCCACGAAATACGGAACCCGATTTCACATACTGCATATCTCAACGGCCCGTGAAACGGAGCTTTTCCGGAATGACATCCCGCTGCGCGACAAGAAAATTACCGCCGAAGCCTGTGTTCATCACCTCTGGTATACCGATGAAGATTATGCCGAAAAGGGGAATTTCATTAAATGGAATCCGGCAGTTAAAACCAGAGCCGATCGCGATGCTGTTCGCCAGGCTTTAATTGACGGGCGAATTGATGTGTTGGCCACCGACCATGCGCCGCACACCCTGGCCGAAAAAAATGCGCCTTATATTCACAGTCCTTCCGGCGGACCATTGGTTCAGCATGCGTTACAAGCCTTGCTGGAATTGAGTTTTAAAGGAGTATTCACGCCCGAGCTCATCGTCAGAAAATATGCGCACAACGTAGCTGATATGTTCTCAATCGACCGACGTGGTTATTTACGCGAAGGTTTTTACGCCGATGTTGTTTTGGTGGATCCGGAGGCTGAGGAACTCGTGGAGAAGTCGAATTTATTGTATAAATGCGGCTGGTCGCCATTTGAAGGAACGACCTTCCGTTCAAAGGTGTCAAAAACTTTTGTGAATGGCCATTTAGTTTACGACAACGGCCTGTTTAATGAAGAGCAACGGGGAATGCGAATATTGTTTAACCGTTAACAAAATGACCGCTTACCGATTTGTGATTTGGGCTGCTTTGTGTTTGGGAATGTTCACCAGTTCGTGTGCAGGTGAAAAACAGCATCTCGATAAGGCTGTTTTAGCAGATACCGTCATGTCAGATATTTTGGTAGAGTTTGCCATTGCTGATGCCGCCCGCAATTACAGCATTTCCCGTCCCGATTACCCGCGATTTAAAGCCGAAATGTTTTATGATGCGATTTTGGCTGAACGCGGAACAAATCGCGAGGCCTTTGTAAACTCACTGAGCTATTATTCAATTCACACTTCCGAATTACTGGCCATTTATGAGGACGCCCTCAATGAGTTGAGTAAAAGGCAGGCTGAGGCTGTAAAATAAAAGGGTCTGCTCTAAATACCTCATGAGTTTACGGTAAGGAATTATAAGTAATTGGGCCAATTAAAGGGGCGTGGTTTCCAGAGTGGCTTCGCGATTTGAGTGCAGATAAACACTTAATATCTGCTGCAAGTCTGAGTTTTTCAGTAGGCGCAAAATAAAAGCCGGTTATCTGAGGTTAACCGGCTTTTTTCACAAACAACCATACAACGTATTCCTATCCATAGGAGTAGGGTTGTATTAACAATAATTTGAATGTTCAATTCAAATTCGACGGAGTGTTTTATTTATTGGCAGGAAGCTGTTTGAAGGCCTGACTATTTAATGGTAATCACCGGAATTCGGGTGTGATAAGCCAAACCCTTGCTTTTGGATGGATCAATCAGTTTGCCCAACCAGCTGCGTTTGTGCGTAATCACGCAAAGCATATCGGGTTTACGGTTTCTACGGTAAGCATCCACACCGGTGTAAAAATCATTGTCGTAACGGGTTTTAACCAAACGATAGGCTATATCGGGCATTTTAAGCGATTTTCTCAAGGCTGGAATTTCCTTCTCTTCCTTGAATTTCAAAAAGGCTTCACTGGTGGGAAAAGTAGGCTCAACGTGGAAGATTTCTATGCTTGCCCCCAACTGTTTGGCCATTGGTGCAATTTGCTGTAGATCGCGTTCAACGTGCTCCAAGTCGCTGGCATAGCCAATTTTGTTGATTTTTTTGAGGCGGAAGTTCTCCGGAATCACGATCACAGGTACTTTTGATAACTCAACCACTTTTGCGGCTACGCTGCCAATGAACAAGCGTTTGAGTCCGCTTGCCCCGGTTGTTCCGAGAACAATGGCATCGGCCTTCACTCTTTTGCAGGTATCCAGAATCACATCAACAGTGCCCACACCCGGCACAATTTCGCTGCTGATTTTCGATTCGTCGAATTTGCCCTTGAACGACGAAACCGCTTTTTTCACAAAGCTATTCAGACTCTTCTGGGCATAAGCCATCTGATCGGCCGGAGCCGGTACATACAATCCCGTAAAGGCCGAATCGGGAGCCAATTCTAAAATGGAAGTTTGGTGCATCACCACCAATTTAGTCGCAGAATGCTGCGAGAGTTGCAGCGCAAACCGCAGTGCCTTCAGCGCATTGGCTGAAAAGTCAGTAGGAACCAGAATTGTTTTCATGTCTTTTATCTAAGTCGAGTTTTCAAATGTAAACATACCGCCATTGCACACAAGTTTTAATGAGTTAACTCAATGTGAAGTATGATTTTTATCAGGAATTCCCGGCGCATAGAATAGGGTAGGGCCTAATTTGTTGAAAAAGGAATTCGATGTCTTGTTGGCATAGTGTCAAAATAACACTATTTTCGTCGCCATGAAATTCGATTCCAGCATCCAACGCATTGGTGTATTCACCTCAGGAGGCGATGCACCGGGTATGAATGCCGCGGTGAGAGCCGTTGTGCGCGCCAGCATTTTTTACGGAAAGCAAGCGGTGGGCATCTACCGAGGCTACGAAGGAATGATTGAAGGCGACATGAAATTGCTTGATTCGCGCTCCGTTTCAAACATCATTCAGCGTGGTGGAACAATCCTCAAGTCGGCACGCAGCACAGAATTTCGCACACCCGAAGGAAGAAAAAAGGCTTACGAAAACCTGAAAGCCCATCAAATCGATGCCCTTGTGGCCATTGGTGGCGACGGAACTTTCCGTGGAGCCCACCTTTTACACGAAGAGTTCGGTATTCCTGTGGTAGGCTTGCCCGGTACCATCGACAATGACCTGAACGGCACCGATTTTACGATTGGTTACGATACTGCGGTGAACACGGCTGCCTTCGCCATCGACAAGGTGAGAGATACAGCCTCTTCGCACAACCGCTTGTTTTTTATTGAAGTAATGGGTCGGCATTCCGGACAGATTGCCTTGCGCAGCTCTATTGCCGCGGGTGCCGAGGCTACAATGATACCGGAACAGCCGATGGGAATTGATGAGATTGTGAAAATCCTCGAAACCGGCGCCTCCAGAAGTAAGTCATCGTCGCTTGTGGTTGTAGCCGAAGGCGGAAAGACCGGTCGCTCGTTCGACATTGCCAAAGAGGTGAATGAGCGTTTCTCTCATTACGATACCAAAGTAACCATTTTAGGACACCTTCAACGGGGGGGCTCACCTACTGTAGCCGACCGTGTTTTGGCTTCGCGAATGGGTGTTGTGGCGGTTGAAGCCTTGCTGGGCGGGAAAACCGACGTCATGATCGGGATTGTGAATAATCAGATTAATTTTGAGCCTTTTGCCGAAGCAACGGGAAAAGTCGACAATTTCGATCCCGAAATGTTGCGGATCGCGAACATTCTGTCGTTCTAAGTTATGACCGAATCCCGGGTAAATCAAGGATTGTTTCCAGCTTCCGACGAAGTGCTTAGTTCTTTGGGCTTCAGGCCTTTGGAACAACGCTATTATTTGTGCGGAGGTGAAATTTTACCCTGGAGTGGCGCTCAGCAATCGGTATATTCTGCCATTTACCGCACACAGCCTCAGCCCGAAAGAATCAGGCTCGGATCAGTGCCTCAGCTTTCGGCCACGGAAGCATTGCAGGTGCTCGATGCGGCCTTGAAATCGTGGGACCTTGGCCGTGGCGACTGGGCTACCATGCGCACCCGCGACCGGATAGCGGCCGTGCAGCATTTTCTCAAGCTCTTTTCGCTTCAAAAGGAGAAAATCGTAACCCTGTTGATGCTGGAAATCGGCAAAAACCGGAGCGAATCGGAAAGTGAATTTGAACGCACCGAACAATACATTGCCGATACCATCGAAGCGCTCAAAGAAATAGATCGTGATGCCGGGAAGATTGAGCTTCATCAAGGCATTTACGCTCAAATACGGCGAGGGCCGCTGGGTGTGGTGCTTTGCATGGCACCTTACAACTATCCTTTGAATGAGTCGTTTGCCACCTTGCTTCCGGCCATCATCATGGGCAATTCGGTGGTGTTTAAACCCGCGAAACACGGGGTTTTATTGCTCGAACCACTGTTGAAGGCCTTTCAGGAAGCCTTCCCGCCAGGGGTGATAAACTTCCTTTACGGTGAAGGTAAAGAGGTTGTTAAAGCCTTGATGGAGAGTGGGAAAGTGGATGTATTGGCATTCATTGGCTCGAGTAAAACCGCGGCCGAAATCAAAAAGATCCACCCACGTCCGCATAGGCTGCGCTCCGTTTTGGGACTCGACGCCAAGAATCCGGCGATTGTGATGCCCGATGCCGACATGGACATTGTGCTGAACGAATGCTTAAATGGCACTTTAGCCTTCAATGGTCAGCGGTGTACAGCCCTGAAAATTCTCTTTGTACACCGAAGTGTGGTCGACGCGTTTTTAGCCCGCTTCGTGCGTTTGGTGGAGCAACTGAAGGCCGGCATGCCCTGGGAAGATGGAGTAACCATCACGCCTTTGCCTGAGCCCGATAAGCCCACATTTCTGGCCTCGCTCATCGAAGATGCTCAAACCAAAGGTGCCCGGGTGTTAAACGAAGGCGGCGGTAGTCGTCACTTGAGTTTGGTTTGCCCTACGGTACTTTATCCGGTTTCGCCAAGCATGCGTATTTATCATGAGGAGCAGTTTGGGCCAATCGTTCCAATTGTTCCATTTGATGATGTGGAGGAGCCCATCCAATACATCACCGAAAGCAATTACGGTCAGCAGGTGAGTGTGTTTTCGCGCGACCCCGACCTGATTGCCTCCCTCATCGATCCGATGGTGAATCAGCTGTGTCGGGTAAACATCAACACCAAATGTCAGCGTGGCCCCGACGTTTATCCATTCAACGGACGAAAGGACTCCGCCGAAGGCACCCTCAGCGTGAGCGATGCATTGCGGGTGTTTTCAATCCGTACCATGGTTGCAACCCGCGACACGCCGCTGAACCGTGAAATTTTCAACCGTATTCTCGAAGACCGAAAGAGCAACTTTTTGTCCGACCAATTTTATCTCTGAACCAAATCTGAATCTATGCTTTTGATTGCCGACAGCGGATCAACCAAGTGTGACTGGATGCTCATCCAGGACAATGAAGAAACTCACAGCTTCAGCACGATGGGTTTTAATCCGTTTTTCCACAATGAAGCGGTTATTTCCAATGCCATCCGCCAGAATACCGAACTGTGTGCCTTCTCCGACAAGGTAACGATGCTGTTTTTGTATAGCGCGGGGTGTTCTTCCAAAGACCTTAAAATGGTGGTTGAGCGGGCTTTGCGTGCCGTTTTCCCCAATGCCAATATTTTTGTCGACCACGACCTTGTTGGGGCTGCTTTTGCCACCTGGGACGAGAATCCGGCCATTACCGGTATTTTGGGAACAGGCTCAAACTCTTGCTATTTCGATGGCGACATTGTAAAGCAGGCGCACAATGGCCTGGGCATGGGGTATATTTTGGGCGACGAAGGTTCGGGGAGTTACTACGGGAAAATCCTGTTGCGACAGTTTTTGTCGAACGGGCTCCCTTCTGAGCTTCACGAAGTACTACGTAAAGACTACAACATGAGTCGCGATGCCATTGTAGAAGGCGTGTACATGAAGCCTCATGCCAACGTATTTTTGGCGTCTTTCATGAAGGTGATTTCCGACAACAAACACCTTCCCTGGGTGCAGGAAACCGTAAATCAAGGGATGCGCGACTTTTTGCGCACCCACGTTCAGTGCTACAAGAATTACCAGAAAGTGCCAACGCACATGATCGGGTCGATTGCTTACTTTTTCGAGGAGAATCTTCGCAAAACTGCCGACACCATGGGCATCCAGATTGGAACCATCATTAAAAAGCCCATCTTTGGCCTGGTAAAATACCATTTGAAAAATCATTTTCATAAGAACATCAGCTAATTCCGACGTTCCGAATGACGCGTATTGTAAAAAAATCGGGCACTTTTAATCGTGCCGTAGGGAACTACACTTCCCACCAAGCCATCCCCAAGGGGTATCATTTCTCTGCCAACAACGCCGAACTCGAAGTTACGGCCTGGGACCACGAGATTATCCGTTTTCGCATCCGCCAGAGCGGACAAACCTTTAGCGGATTTTCCTACGCCATTGATGCAGAACCGCGTGCCATCGACTTCCAGCTCGAAGAGCGCTCCGATGCCTTTATCCTAAAAACCGAAGCCCTCGAGGTGCGCATTACCAAGTCGCCGATGCGCATTTCGGTTTTCGACAAGGCGGGCAATCTGCTGTCTCAGGATGACGCCGCGTTTGGCACCAGCTGGCTCGGCACCGAAGTAACCACCTACAAATCGCTAATGCCCGGCGAACGCTTCATCGGGCTGGGCGAGAAAACCGGTCCGCTCGACCGCCGCGGAAAAGTGTATGTAAACTGGAATACCGATCATTTCGCCTATGGCGTGGATGACGATCCGATTTACCTCAGCACCCCGTTTTACATGGGCATTCACGGCGAACAGGTGTATGGCATCTTCTTCGACAACTCTCACAAAACTACCTTTAGCTTTGGTTGCAGTAACGACCGTTTCTCCTATTTTCAGGCAGAGGACGGCGAAATGAACTACTATTTCATCCACGGTGCAAACCCGGCAGCCATTGTGAAAAATTACACCTGGCTCACTGGTCGCATCGAGATGCCGGCCTTGTGGAGCTTAGGTTTTCAGCAATGTCGTTACAGCTACTATCCATATCCTGAAGTGCTGAATGCAGCGCGCACCTTCCGCGAAAAGCACATTCCAGCCGACGTGTTGTACCTCGACATTCACTACATGGATGCCTATAAGGTATTTACTTGGCATCCAACGCGTTTCCCTGATCCAAAAGGCTTGTTGGAGCAACTGCGTGAAATGGGCTTCAGGGTGGTGGTGATTCTCGATCCGGGCGTGAAAAAAGAGGCAGGTTATGGAGCCTACGAAGATGGCAAAGCCCGCGACCTGTTTGTTACTTACCCCGACGGTCAGGAATACAATGGTCAGGTTTGGCCCGGTTGGTCGGCATTCCCCGATTTTACTTACGAGCAAGCCCGCCAGTGGTGGGGTGAGCAGATGAAAGTGCTTACCGAAAACGGCATTGAAGGTTTCTGGAACGACATGAACGAACCGGCCGCGTGGGGTCAGCATTTACCCGATCTTATCGAATTCCACTACGAAGGAGAAGGCGGAACCCATAAAAAGTCGCGCAACGTGTACGGTATGCAGATGGCGCGCGCTACCCAGGAAGGCGCCCGTAAGTTGATGAACGGAAAGCGTCCTTTCATTTTGACCAGAGCCGGTTATTCGGGTGTTCAGCGCTACGGCGCCGTATGGACTGGCGATAATGTTAGTCACGACGACCATATGTTGGCCGGAGTACGTCTGGTAAACAGCATGGGCTTAACCGGAGTTCCTTTCGCAGGGTATGACGTTGGAGGCTTCGCCGGAGAAGCTACACCTGAGCTTTTTGCCCGTTGGATTGCGCTTGGGGCCTTCTCTCCGTTCTTCCGCTCACATTCAATGGTGAACAGCCGCGATTCCGAGCCATGGTCGTTCGGAGAAGAGGTAGAAGACATTTCGCGGAACTACATCAGCCTGCGCTATCGCCTTATGCCGTATCTCTATTCGGTGTTTTACGAGGCTTCAACCACAGGTATTCCTGTATCGCGCTCCTTGGCGTTGAATTATCCTTTCGAGGCCAACGTGTACAAAGATCCATATCAGAACGAGTACCTGTTCGGTCCGGCATTGCTGGTGATTCCGATTCGCTCGAACCAGCAGTTCCACAAAGCCTGGTTCCCCGAAGGAAACTGGTATCGTTTGTACGACGATGCCATCGAAACCGGAAACCGCGAAACCGTTCTCGACTACGGCAAGGAGCTCATTCCCGTGTATGTGAAGGCCGGCAGCATTGTATTGATGCAACAAAATCTGCAATCGTTGGCCGAGGCTTCAAAGGCCGACAACATGGAGATTCATGTGTACACCGGTGCCGATGGTACTTTTGAATACTACGAAGACGACGGCGAAACCTACGCTTTTGAGCAGGGAGCCTTCCTGAAGCGCCGGTTCGAACTGCAAGGGAACAGCTTAACCATCTCTCCGGCAGAAGGGGCCTTCAGCTCGCGATTCAAAACCTTTACCCTTTACCTGCATGGCAAGCAAGCCAGTGAGCTGAAGGTGAATGGCGTTTCACAAGCCACGCAAAGCTCCAACTACCGCTTTGTAGAACCGGTTTCTGATTTCGACCCTTACCATGTGCCGCCGAAAGATCCGGTAGAGGTGAAAGGACTAAGCACCTTGAAGTTCGATTATTCAAGCGCCGCAATTCGCATAGATTGGTAAATTAGCCTCAGTGAAACAGTTTCTGCGTTCATTGAACCTACATCGGGCTGGTAACCATTAAGTCGACCTTGCATTTGCAAATGCCTTAGTTTTCATACCGAGCTTGAAGTTGAACCTGAATACCCTTAGTTTTGAAATCATCACCTTTGAATAACCATTTATGAAGTCACTCCTTAGCGCAGGCCTTGCCCTGATTGCAACACTCCACCTGAGTGCGCAAACCCCTCAGGTTCAGCCAGCCCGACCCGTTATGAAAAACCGTCCAGGAACCAATACTGCACGTGCCAACTTGAACACTACGCCTGTTTGGGCCGATAATGCGGTGATTTATGAGGTAAACCTCCGTCAATTCACGCCATCGGGAACCATTAACGAATTTTCGACCCACCTCGAGCGCCTCAGTCAAATGGGAGTGCGCATTCTGTGGTTTATGCCCATCCAACCCATCGGCATTCAAAACCGAAAAGGAAGTCTTGGAAGCTATTATTCGATCCGCGACTATCTTTCCATCAATCCCGAGCATGGCACAATGGACGAATGGATTGCCATGGTGAAAAAAGCGCATCAGTTAGGCATGAAGGTGATTCTCGACTGGGTGGCGAACCACACTGCATTCGATCATGCGTGGACCAAAACACATCCGGAGTGGTACACCCGCGATCAGAATGGGAAGATTAAACCTCCGGTGGATGACTGGACCGATGTGGCTGATTTAAACTACGACAACCCTGAGTTGCGCAAGGCCATGATCGAAAACATGAAGTTTTGGCTCAACGCTACCGATATTGATGGCTTCCGCTGCGACGTAGCCGAAATGGTGCCACTCGACTTCTGGAAAGAGTGCATACCGGCGTTACGCAGTGCCAAGCTCGACATCTTCATGCTGGCCGAAGGTGAAAAACCTGAGCTGCACGACCGGGCTTTTGATATGACTTATGCCTGGGGCATGCTGCACCCGATGAACGAAGTGGCAACCGGGAAAAAGACTGCCAAGTTCATCGACGATTACCTCAAGGCACAAGAGAGTTATCCAGCTGAGGCGCACCGTATGTACTTCACCTCGAACCATGACGAAAACACCTGGAACGGAAGTAACTGGGATTTCATGGGTGAAAAGTCGAAGACATTTGCTGTGCTTACCTATGCTTTCAAAGGAATGCCACTGATTTACACCGGTCAGGAGGCCGACAACCGCAAGCGACTGCGCTTTTTCGATAAGGATACCGTTGACTTTAGTAAGCTGCCTTTGGCCGATTTCTATACCCGTCTCAACAAGCTGAAGGCAACTGAGCCGGCCTTAAATTCGGGTAAGAACGCTGGTGAATTGATTAAGATTAGTCCGGTGGGCGATGAGCAGGTTTTTGCCTGCATTCGCAAAAAAGATGGTTCCCGGGTGCTGTTTTTGGTCAACCTGTCGGCCAAGAAAGTGAAGTTTAAGGCCGAACATCCCGACTTAGAAGGTGAATGGATTGATGTTTTTGGCGCTGATGATAAAGTTGCCTTGACCTTAAAAACGAAGCATTCTGCTACCTTAGAGCCCTGGACTTACCAAGTTTACAGACTCAAGAAAAAATAAATCAATGGAAACTGCTACAACCCTTCAGTCGGGCGTATTGCATGGCGAAACGCTGAA